>QMUN01000141.1 GCA_003660605.1 Thermococci archaeon | reverse complement strand
GATGGAGTAAACTGGTACAACTATCAGCCCCTTCAAAACGGGGCAATACCAATAGTTTCAGGCATATGGCCAGATTGGAATAGGGGGTCTTACGGTCCCTGCGATATTTTGTATAATCCTGATGCCGCAAATACAGGAAGCAATCCTTTTGATTATACTTTTGTGATGTACTATGACGGAACCACTGGAGGAACGGAAAGTATTGGTCTTGGGTACTCAAGCGATGGAATATTATGGAACGGTTATGATAGTAATGGTGATGGAAACGCTGATCCAGTTCTGGAAGGAACGTATATCATAGGAGACTGGGACTATGATTTTGTCAGTAGAGCCACGATTATAAAGACTGGATCGATGTATGAAATGTGGTACTCTGGTGGTACAGGAGCTATGAATAATGGTATCGGATATGCTACTTCATCTGACGGCATAAACTGGACAAGAGATGAGAACAATCCGTTTCTTCACAGAGATGATGGTTATCCATGGCGTGAGGAAAGGACGTACTGTCCCATGGTTATCAGAGAAGGAAACTCCTACAAAATGTGGTTCGCTGGTAAGGGCAGCGGCAACTATTCAATAGGATATATAAGCGGCTCCTCAGAGACTGAGATATTACTTCTTCCTTTTTCTATAAGAAAACTCTTTGGAATAAACATCCTGAATATTAACTCTGGAGGAACATTTGCCGTACAGAATGGAGTTGAGATAGGTAGTTTATCTCTTGAAAGAGGGACACATACGATAGAGATAGACGTTTTTAACATGGGGATATTAAAGGCGTACAACGTAAAAGTTGAGATAGAAGCACCAGAGGGTATGGAGTTTGAAATTTCACCAGAAAAAGTTAATATAGAGAGGAGATCTGTGCAGAGTTTTAGTATTACTCTAAACATACTGAAGAGCGGTGATTATATTCTAAAAATAAGAACTGCAGGAAATTTTGCCCAGGATACTATATACATAAAAATTCACGTAGAGTAAAGAACAATATTTTTGTTTTCTATTTTCTCGTTGTTATATATTTTTATCAGAGTGATTTTCTCAGCTTTTATGGCTTTACCGTACCTTTCGAAAATATCCTCTCCAACAATGAACTGTTTCATAGTTATATCCACGAGAGTATTATCCACGACAACTATGGTATGAGAGATAGGCTGGATCGATGGATCTTCTGAAATTATATCTATGACATAAACGTTCGCCTCATAACCATTGTATATGCATGCAGAAACATAAAGGATAGTAAGATCTTCACAGTCCCCCCCTCCTAAATTTATAGTTTCCTCGGGATAGAAGATCGTCTCGGGAAGAACACTCAAGATGAGTTCATCTCTCTCTAAAGGAACCTTTATCCATTCTTCATTCTTCAGATCGTAAGCTAAAAAGAAGTTCCATTCCTGGATACCTTCAGATGTCATGGTAAAGGGATCATAAAAATAATAAAAGTTATCTATTATATAATCATACAGGTTCTTTAAAAAATCATTTTTATCTATATTTTTAACCATATTTTCAAGTTCTTCCGATTCTTTTATGAACTTTCTTGGATCTTTTTGATACTCCTCTATATTTTTTTCAAGAAAATAGCTGTATCTTTTTAGTATATAGGCCAGTCTTTTTTCTGAGGATAAATATAGCTTATTTTTCTTATCTAACTCTTTTGAAGCCTCTTCCAATCTTTCAATTTTCTTTTTCTTTTCTTCAATCTCTGAATCCTTTTCTTCAATATCGGAGTTTAATTTCTCCTTTTCTTCCTTCAGAGTTTTTATTTCATTTTCTAAATCGTAAATCGTACTATCTTTCTCCTTCAGAAGATCCGTCAGCTCTGTACTGTTATCAATGTTTCTCGTTATTATTATATAGTTGCTTTTGGCTGTTTTAAGCCTTATAATCTGAAAACTGGCAGAGTAACTTATAAAGAGGGTAATTATTATCATAATTATTAAAGCTACTATTGCTTTATCCTTATCTGAAAGATTCATAATTTGTATTAAAGTCTATAACTTATATATTTTTCTAAGATAGAAAGGTGGAGATCAGCATATCCTTTAATTTTTCTGTCAAAATATCCACATTCAACTCAAATCTCATTTTGCAGAGTTGAAAAACTTCCTGATCGTACTCACTTAACAACTTATCTATCTTTTTTTTATTTATTTTATAATTTTCCTGTATCTCTCTGTACCTCTTAGAAAAACCTGATACGTATGTATCTATTAGATTTTCTAAATTCGCTTTTATTATATCTTCAGAAATATTCTCAAGGCCAACTTTTTTGAATGTTAATCTCACACTTAAAAGATCCTCTTCAGGCGTTTTTCTCAGCTTGGCTTTCATAAAAGCAAACTCGTAATCTACATTGTAAACAGGATTGAAGACGTCATCTTTAAACTCTTCTACGACATCGCTCTTTAGAATTAAAAGGTTTACTCTTTCGTTGTGAAGTCTGTCGCCTAATCCTATGCAGTGAGCATCTGCAGAGGCTTTTCCAAGATAATAGGTATAGTTTAAGGCATCTTTTTCTTTACCTAATTTTTTGAGAGTTTCGCAGTCTATCCCATCCAGCCATTCTATGAATATCATATTCTTTCTATCGATAACATCAAAAACTGTGGCTCCAAGATATCTATAAATTTTCGACGCCAGTACCTCTTCTTTTGAAAAAAATCCCTTTTTCTTCACTATTACCATTCTTGGAGCTTTGTAACTTTCTTCAAAGATCATCAACAGAGGTTTTGTGGATGTTTCAAACTGCATGACATTTTTTGGAGCTTCATCGTAAATTTCCCTTCCTATTTTCTTAAAGTTTTCTTCAGTCTTTTCATCTATTTTTTTTATAGTTTTAAACTGGGATTCTTTAAACTCAAAGGAAACAGGTTTCTCTTCTTCAAAGGATAGATTTAAATCCCTACCAAGTTTTCTCCATGCATAGTAAGCCACTTTTCCTGCGTGTGCCAGTTCATTGCCGTTCTTTTTTCTGAATTTCTGTCTTACAAAGTTCCGCCATTCGGAATATGTAATATCTGGCATGTTTTTTAAATATTCCATGGCTTTTGGCCCATATCTATACTCGCAGACCATGAGATCACTTGTAGGATTCTACAACACCTTTGATTACCCTTACAGTATACAGCCACAATTTTTCGAGGGAATTCGTTGGGACAATAGAATAATCCTGGACATTTCTTACCTTTACAGCATATCTTGCAAATTTTGAAAGGCTTAGTATCATCTCATTCTCTTTATTTTCCCTTGCGTATTTCAAGGCTTTTAAAGGAGTATACTCCTCTCCTTCAACGAAAAAGCTGTTCAAAACAATATAAAATCCGAAAGCATAATTAGAAGATTCCTTATCAGAATATTTCACAGATCTCTGGTAAAAAGTATTGGAAAGATCTTTAATCTCTTTCTCATCTTTTTTGTTGAAAATAAGGAATGCTGTATCTTTGTAGAGTCTTTTAAGCTCTTCTTTGGAGTCCAATTTTTTCCATAAAATTTTTTCCATGATGCATATAATCCCAAGAATTTAAAAAGATATTTGGGAAGATTCTTTATGGAAATACTTATCGATAACAGAGAAACATATATTTTAGACCTTCTTAAAGAATATAACCCAAAGG
>QMUN01000140.1 GCA_003660605.1 Thermococci archaeon | reverse complement strand
GTATAAGAATGTCTTAACATATCCTTATTTTTAATTATTAATTTCTTATTTATACATTGATCAAATAGTTCCTCGAGACTCCTTTGCTTCATTGATATATTGATGACGTACCCATATAAATAGTTTTACCTACCCCCTTCATTTCCTCTGGAAAAACACTATTTTATTGTGTAAAATGGGAAATTAACTCGTTTACCTTGTCTTTGCATCGTGGTAAAATATATATACATAAAAAAGAAGACTTAACGAGGATATTATCATTGAATTTTTATATCTCCAAGAGTTATCTACTATCTCCAGTAGAAACAATGGGGTGGGTGGAAAGATTTATATTGTGGCATAGTCAGGTATAATTTAGGGCCGTTAGCTCAGTCTGGTAGAGCAGCAGGCTCTTAACCTGCCTGTCGGGGGTTCGAATCCCTCACGGCCCGCTTCTATATAAAATTAATAAACTATCTTAACTTTCCAGATAGTATATTCAAAACTATTATAGTATATATTTCTGAATGCAAAGTACTTCAGAAGTTTTTCTGACTTTTTAAAATGATAATTTACTCTCACCCCTTCTTTTGGATCTAAAGAGTTAAGATTCTTATCCAGGACATTGGAAGTTTGCCATACTATCTCATAATCCTCAAGAGGGAGAATATTTCTTGCCCTGTCCTCCACAAAAACATCTTTCAAATTCAGAGGCTGAACATCGTCTGTTATATTTTTAAAAAAAACATTTACAACTGTAGAGTTTGTGTCTGAGAGAACGTAATGTACTGTAACCCCTATCCTTCCATCAGTCGTATAGTTCTTTAATTCACACTCTATTGTCCTTCCTTTAAGTTGTATCTTTGTCATCTGAGGTGGCTCTACTTTTGTATTTGTAACTTCATTTTTCTCTCCCTTAGGAAAAAGGATTACTCCTGCAATCATTATCCCAACGATACAGATAACTATTACAGCATTTCTCATACTCAAAATTTAACCTTTGTCTTTAAAAGTTCTTTCCACGAAAGATTTATAAACTCTGAAATTTTAGAAATTTCTAAAAAATATAAAAGGTGAAGAAAATGGAGATCAAAGAAAAGATCATTCAGGATATAGTTAGAATGTCAAATTTTTTAGGCATGAGTGAGGGAAGCGGTATGGTATTTGCCACTATTCTACTCTCTAAGGATCCTTTAACAATGAAAGAAATAAAAGAAAGAACAGGATACAGTATTTCTTCTGTAAGTATATATCTAAATCAACTTGTCAGGAAAAATTTAATAATAAAAACGAAAAACATTAGAACACATCTATACATGGCAAAAAAAGACTTTGCAGATTTCTACATTTCTACATTAAAAGAGATTCTTTTCAGAGATATAAAACCTCTAAAAGAAAAATTGGAGGAGTATAAAAATAAAGAAAGGGAAAAATACATTGAGGAGATTATCTCAAAAATAGAAACTTTAGAAAAACTTCTGGAAAAAGAGGTGTATCACAGTGTATGATGCGATTATAATAGGCGCGGGGATCAGTGGTTTACTCTCCGCACTGGTATTATCAAAAAATGAAAAAAAAGTTTTAATTTTAGAAAAACAAGAGAAATTAGGAGGAATATGTCAGAGTTATAAGATAAATGGATATACTGTAGATAACGGGCCTCATATTATCACAAGGTTAGAAAATGGCCCCTTAAGAAAATTAATTATCCAGTACTTTGATGTGTCCCCCGATTTTATTTATCATGGAGAGTATTATGTAAGAGACAAAGATAAATATTATTCCTTTCCTTGGAATTTGAAATCATTTTCTACCTTTTCTCTTATCCCCAGAAAGGATAGAGCAGTTATATTACAGATTTTAATTTCGACGTATGGCAGAAGATTGATGGGAGAAGATTTTTTGAATACCTCTGTTTATGATCTTCTGGAGAAGAGAAATATCAACAAAACAACGATGAGATTTGTAGATACTCTATGTTATTTTATGACAGGAGTTGATTCTAAAAAAGCGTCTGTAGCAAGGTTTTTAGATAGTTTAGATTATAAGAGTAAGAGCAAAGGGATTATAACTATACACGGTATTGATCCTCAGGCGTATCTATCAAAAATAATCAAATTATTGACAAAGAAAGGTGCAGAGGACCAGGGATATCCCAAGGGGGGGATAAGAACGATAATCAACTGCATAGTACAGTCCTTAAACGCAGAGATCAAAACGGGGGAAGAGGTAAAGGAAATTTTAATAGAGAATAACACAGTTATAGGCGTGAAAACTCAAAAAAGAGAATATAAAGGAAAAATAGTGATATACTCTGGATATGCTTCTGAGTTGCCGAATATAGTAGAGGTCCCTGAAGACTATGAGAGAGAATTAAGAAAACTGGAAAAAGTTTATACCCTAACATTGTGGCTGGGACTGAATAAAAAATATTTTCAGAGAAGAGGAAGTGAGATATGGATCGATCCAAAGTGCTGGGTTGTGCCTGTTTCAAATTATGATCCAGATTTAGCGCCTGAAGGAAAGCAGTTAGTAGGATTTGGATTCGTTCTTCCAAAAGAATACAATCTGGAAGAGGAAAAGAAAAAAGCATTAGATGGTATAAAAAGGATTTTCCCGGAGATTGAAGAGGATATAGACTTTATGCACTGGCAGGTTTTGGTCCCTGAAAAAGCAGCATGGAGCATAAACCAAAAAATGCCTGGCAATGTTACACCTATAAAAAATTTATATCTTGTGGGCACAGATACGACAGAAAAAAGCATGGGAATAACAAGAGCTTCTTACTCAGTATTGGATTTAATGGAGGTGATAAAATGAATACCGTAAATACAATACAGATTTTGAAATCAACGATTGGAAATCCAGCAACTAGAAAACTTCTCAAAGGAATTTCATGGTACTGTGAAGATTGTAAAAAAAACAGGCTTGAAGTAGCTCTTGAATTATGGATAGATGAGAGAAAAGAAGCATGTTTTAAGTGTAAAGCAGCAGAAAAGTTCTTGAGTGGGATCTTGAAGACAGGAGGAAAAGCGTTTGGAATATCAGAAGAGGAATTGAAGGAAAAATTTTCTGATCCATCATGGCGTAAAGGATTAGCAAATGTTCTCAGAGGGATTGCAAAATTTGGGATAGAGAAGCCATTTGTCTCTGGAGCACCATTCTTAGTTGTATGGGATATTACATATGCATGTAATTTAAAATGTAAACATTGTTATGCCACTGCAGGAAAGCCTTTACCTGATGAACTCACCACAGAAGAATCAAAAGAGACAATAGATACATTGGATAAAGCTGGAGTTCCAATAATCGCATTTTCAGGAGGAGAACCTCTTGTCAGGTCAGATATATTAGAACTCACAAGATACGCAGCAGATAAAGGGATATACGTTGCAATGGCAACAAACGGTACGCTTATAACTGAGGAAAAGGCAAAAGAAATGAAAAAAGCAGGCATACAATTCGTTCAGATTTCTTTAGATGGTAAAGATGCAGAGACTCATGATTCATTCAGAGGCGTTCCCGGAGCTTTTGAAAAGACGATGGAAGGAATAAAGAACTGTTTAAAAGAGGGGATTTTTGTAAACATTGCAACAACTGCAACTCATTACAACTATGAAGAGATTCCAGAGATAATAGATCTTTGTG
>QMUN01000139.1 GCA_003660605.1 Thermococci archaeon | reverse complement strand
TCAAAGTAATTACTCAGATCAAGTGTTGTATCTTTTTCAGACCATGCAACTATAACGCTCTTTCCTAACATTTACATCCCTTCCACTTTCTTTTTGGTTTAAATATCTTCTTTCTATTACTCTACATATCAAAAAACACCTTAAGAGCTCTCTTTAGATTTCCTTCTTTGTCTTCAAGTATCCTCAATCTCTCTGTCATCCATTTTGAGAGATTGTTTTTCACAAATGGCTGACCAACTCTGTAATCCAAAAAGATAATGCACGCTCTATCGTCTAACAAACGGTGAGCTCTTCCTGCTGCCTGGTTCAATTTTCTATGTGCTGGTAAATAATATCCATAATATTTCCCTCTCCCTGGAAAGACATCTGCATAATACTTCACCTGAGCCTGTACTCTTGCCATTGGCTTTGCATACGGTATTCCGACTAATACAACAGCATTCATCTCGTCTCCTGGATAATCCTCTCCCTCGGCATTTCTACCACCCATAACACCAAGAAGTACGGCACCATCCTTTTTTGCAAGAGCTTTGAAAGTTTTAACGAGGATATCGTTCTCACTCGAAGCAGAGCCTTTATTTTCAACAAAAAGAGGCTTTTTAACAATCTGCTGAAGTCCCGCAGATAAAAGTCCTTCCAGAACACTGTAAGATACAGTGAAAACAGCGACATTTTTTGGTACAACATCTATTATTTCCATTATTTTCTGAACTAACTTTCTATACATCTCTAAATTTCTGTATGGACTTTTTGTAGTCACGCCTTTTGATATCAAAGTCAATATGTTCGATCTCTTGAATGGAGAAGCAAAAACTTTGGATTCATAGTTCTGCATCCCCACGATGTCACAAAAGGCATTCAAAGGTGTCAGCGTACCTGACATTGCTATAATCGAGTATGCAGACGAAAAAACCTGGTTTGTAATATTTCTAGGATCTAAATCAAGAATATTGAGTCTCAAAGAGGAAACTCCTCCTCTCGTAATGTATCTTTCTATAAAATAACAGTAATCCTTCCTATCCCTCACATTTATCCAGTTAGAAACAAATACACCGCAACTGTGAATGAAAGATCTCGGAGGCTTCCCCTGATTCAATTTATCTTTCTGTATCTCTTCTCCTCGCTTAACCATATAATGTGAAAAATCCTCTATTGCCTTTTCTGTGGATATATCTACAAACTGCGATTTTTTTCCTGTAAATCTTGAAATAAGATCCTGATATGTCAATAGAGACTCATCTTCTAATTTTATGTCATCCGCTATTGAAAGTACTATCTCATACATATTTTCCAGAAATGCAAGTATCTCTTCCTCTTCATAGTTAGTGGCTTCATTTATTCCTGCTTTTAATGACGATAAAGAAATCCTGTCACTACCAAGATCAACAGCCAACTCTGGCAGATTATGAGCTTCATCCAGAACTAATATAAGATCATCCAAACGACACCCTACTGCCTCTAAAAAATTATCTCTTATCCCTGGATGGAATATATAAAGATAAGAGCATGCTATGAGATCCGCCTCTCTGAGAACTTCTTTTGTTACTTCATAGGGACATAGAGCGTTTTCTCTGCAGACCTCTTTAATTTCCAGGGAATTCACAGCTCTTTTCGAAAATTTTAATGCCAGCTCAAAAAACAGATCCTCATTCTCCTTTACATTTTTGTAAAATTTACATCTATTATGTTTTTTCAGTAATTTGCATACATAGAGGGCTGACGCTGTATCGCCTGTGAAATCAGTTACAACTGGATTCAAACACATCTCTTTTCTACCCCTCAGCGATACACCAGAAACATTTTTTTCTTTTCCTATTTCTTTTAACTCCTCAATGACCCTATCCATCTGTTTGTGAGTCCTACAGCAGTATACGATCTTTTTTGCCTTCTCTTCCGCTACAGGAAGAATGGAAGATAAAACACATGGAGTTTTTCCAAATCCCGTAGCAGCTTCGATAACTGTATTTCTTCCAATCTTAACATTTTTATAGATCATCTCCATAAATTCTTCCTGTCCTTTTCTTAATGTGGGATAAGGAAAGTAATCACTGTACTCCATAGAAGGGAATGAACATATACATTAATAAACTCTCTCTTCTTATACTACCCATGAAAAAACTCGTGTTGATCTTTACAATTATACTGGCTTTAAGTACAGTCAGAGCAGATACTTATGATGCTATTGTGGTGAGAAACAGCAGCGACGTAATAATAGATTATATTATAGCCGAAGCATACTCCCACAAAGCTAATGTTCCAGTAATACTTACAGATCCAGAATCACTCAGTGTCAGCGCAAGAAGAGCTCTTTTAGGCTTAAGATCCCAGGACGCTGAAAGAGTTCTCATTATAGGGGGAACTCAGGCCATCTCTGGTTATGTAGAAAATGAGATAAGAAGTATGGGTTTTGATGTTGACAGAAAATGGGGGACAGACAGAGACGAGACCGCAGCGATCGTAGCAATCGATCTATGGGGAAAATCTGAGAATGTAATTTTAGTCAATGGAAATATTCCTGAAAGCTTTCTGATCGCATTGAGAACGTCATACATACTGAAATCTCCAATACTCCTCGTAGATGAGAACGAAGTTCCCAACTCTACAGCAACAGCGATAGAAACATTAGATCCTAAAGTTATATACGTCATAGGTCCAAACATTCCGGATATATCCTACCTTGAAGGCGAAAAAAAACTTGTAGGAACAAATATCGAAGTAAGCGATATAAAAGAAACAAAAAAGATAGCTCTAGATTACCTATCTCTTCTTCTAGGGATCCTCATTGGCGGAATATCTGTACTTCTTGTGTACAGAACTTATAAAAGGAAAATAAGTATAGAGGTGCCCATGTTTGTCCTCACAGAAGACGAGAGAAAAGTAGTTGATGCCATAAAAATAGAGGGAGATGAGATGAAACAGGAAGATCTCCCCGAGAAAACAGGTTTTTCTAGACCAAAGGTCACAAAGATTATTCAGGATTTGGAGAATAAAAAAATAATTTCCCGATTGAAACACGGAAAAACTTATAAAGTAAAGATAATGAAGAAGTTTGTTAAAACTTAAAAGGTGATTGTATGAAATGTATATCGTGCAACAGAGAGATTGCTCCAGATGAAAAGAGTGTTAAATTTCCATGTCCCAACTGTGATAGGATCATAATCAGATGTGAAAAATGCAGAGTTCTAGCGAATCCCTATAAGTGCGAATGTGGATTTGAGGGGCCGTGATAAAATGGAGTATAATGTAGTAACAATAGCAAAGGTAATGCCAGTCTCTCCTGAGACAGACAGAGAAGAACTGAAAAAAGATATTGAGGGTAAGATCCCACATAATATGAAGCTTCACAAAATAGAAGAAGAGCCCATAGCCTTTGGACTGGTAGCTCTAAACGTTTTTGTTCTTCTTAACGATGCAGAAGGGGGAGTAGAAGACATAGAAAAAAAAATTAGAGAGATAAACGATGTCAGTGAAGTGGACATCGTTGACGTGAGAAGATTACTTTAATTTTGCAATATATTCCTTTACCTTTTCTTCCCCAAGCTTTTCAAATTTCTTTGTTTTTTTATCGAGTATTGCCATCTCTATATTGCTTTTATCTATCTCTCCTTCTATAGATGCTTTCAATGCT
>QMUN01000138.1 GCA_003660605.1 Thermococci archaeon | reverse complement strand
GTCTGTTACATTTCTTGCATTATTGATAGCTGTACCTCTTGGTCTTTTCTGTGCGATATTTTTATCAGAGATAGCCCCAGGATGGGCAGAAAGCTTATTGAGACCTGTCATAGAGCTTTTGGCTGGAATACCTTCCATAGTTTATGGGATGTTTGGATTGATAATAATCGTCAGGGTGATAAAAGTCTCCATTGGATTGCCCACAGGTGAAAGTGTCCTGGCAGGAGGTATTGTCCTTGCATTAATGATTCTACCCATCATCATAAGTATCTCTGAGGACTCCATAAAAGCAGTACCGAGAGCATATAAAGAGGGATCATTAGCTCTCGGTGCAACTCACTGGCAGACGATAAGAAATGTGATTATTCCCTCGGCTTCTTCCGGTATTTTGGCCTCTGTAATCCTCTCAATGGGAAGAGCTATAGGAGAGACCATGGCAGTTGTTCTCGTTCTTGGAAACGTTGAGATGATACCGAGATCCATATTCAACCCGGCAGAGGCTCTCACATCTGTAATTTTACTGGAGATGGGAGAAACACCTGTCGGTGGAACACATTATCAGGCTTTGTTTGCTATAGGTATACTTCTCTTTGTGATCGTTATGCTTCTGAATACAGCTTCGATATTTATCAGGAGGAGAATGAGATGAATGTTTATAAAGAAGAGAAGATAATGAAAACTCTATTATGGGGATCTGCTCTATTCACTGTATTTATACTCGTAGTGATACTGAGTTTTCTTATAATAAAAGGAGCAGGTGCCTTGAGTATAGACTTTTTGACAAAAATACCCACAGACTCTGGAGAGAAAGGGGGCATATTTCCAGCGATCCTTGGAACTGTATACCTTGTCACAATAGCTGTTCTCACCGCTGCACCCTTGGGTATAGGAGGAGCAATATACCTTGTAGAGTTTCAGAGAGAAGGTATAATAACAAAGATAATAAGATTTGGAGCGGACACATTAAATGGTGTTCCTTCTATAATCTTTGGGCTATTTGGTTTTGCATTTTTGGTTTACTATTTAAAACTTGGAGTCTGTATACTTTCAGGAGGTTTAACTCTCGGTTTCATGATCTTACCGACTGTATTGAGAACATCTGAGGAGGCTCTGAGAACTGTATCGAGGGGGGATATAGAAGGGAGCTATGCACTCGGTGCAACAAAGCTTCAGACTATTAAAAATATAGTCTTACCTCAATCTCTTTCTGGCATTATCACAGGGATAATTCTGGGAATTGGAAGAGCAGCAGGAGAAACAGCACCTATAATCTTTACTGCAGCAATATTAAACCCTGTCCTCCCGAAATCTGTATTCGATCCTACAATGAGTCTTCCCACACATCTCTACAATCTCGTTTCAGAAGCAACTCCTGATAAGTTATTAAACGCTTATGGAACTGCTCTTGTTCTTGTTATGATAATACTGATAACAACATACTCTGCACTGTTATTACGGAGATACTTTACGAGGAATATAAGGCGATGATCATGAAAACAAAAATAAAGATAGAGAACTTAAATTTATGGTACGGAACATTTCAGGCACTGAAAAATATAAACTTGGAGATCCTGGAGAAATGTGTTACTGCAATAATAGGACCCTCAGGATGCGGGAAATCCACACTGATAAGATGTCTGAACAGAATGAACGATCTCATAGACTCTGTGAGGATTGAGGGGAGGATATTCATAGATGATGTGAATATTCTCGATGATATAGATGTTGTGAGTTTAAGGAGAAGAGTTGGTATGGTTTTTCAGAAACCTAACCCATTTCCAATGACAGTTTATGATAATATCGCCTATGGACCAAGAATTCATGGAGTAAAAGATAGAAAAACTCTGGATAAAATAGTGGAAAACACATTGAAAGAATCAGCTCTATGGGAAGAAGTAAAAGATAAGCTCAGAACTCCTGCTTTAGATCTATCCGGAGGCCAGCAGCAGAGGCTCTGCATAGCAAGATGCCTTGCTGTGAATCCTGAAATTATACTGTTCGATGAGCCATGTTCAGCTTTGGATCCCATATCCACAGGGAGGATAGAGGATCTTATCAGAAAACTGAAAGAGAATTATACCATTGTTATTGTAACACATAATATGCAGCAAGCCGCAAGGGTTTCCGATTATACGGCTTTTATGTATCTCGGAGAGATGTTGGAGTTCGATACAACAAAGAATATATTTACGAATCCGAAAAATGAAAAGACTGAGAGTTATATCTCAGGGAGGTTTGGTTAAATGGTCAAAGAAGAAAAATTACAGGATATGAAAGATGAAACTACAAAACTGGCAGAGATGGCTTCTGTAGCCATTGAGAACTGTATGAAAGCTCTACAAAACAGAGATTTTGAGCTTTCTGATTTTATAATTAGAAACGACAAAAAAATAAACGAACTTTATATGGAGATAGAGAATAAATGCATATATTTAATCGCATTGGAACAGCCTGTAGCCACGGATCTTAGATTAATAAGTTCTACAATGAGCATAACTAACGATCTTGAAAGAATAGGCGATTATGCTGTAAATATTGCAAAGATAAACAAGAGAATAAAAGAAAAAGAGCTTGTTAAGCCATTGATAGATCTGCCCAGAATGAAAGACATAGTAAGAGAGGAGATAGAGATCGGTATGGATTTCTATAAAAATATGACATACTCGGAAGAAAAGCTTCAAATAGATGATATAATAGACGATCTTAACAAACAAGTATTCAATGAGTTAGTTCTTATAATGATGGGAGACCCAAAAACTGTGGACCAAGCGGGAAAATTAATGTTGGTAGGGAGACATTTAGAAAGGGCTGGCGACCATGCAATAAACATTGCCAACAGGGTAAACTACATAATTACAGGAGATATAAGATACATCTGAAAACTTTTATATCTGAATGCTCATTATATTGACATGAATAAAATAATAAAAGTAACGGGCATATTATTGATACTGGCACTGGCAGTCAGTATCTATGAAATAAACAATTATAGAGATCTATACAAGGAGACCGAGCAAAAATACGGATCTTTAGAAAATAGTTTCAATGAACTGAGTTATAGTTTTGAAGAACTTCAAAAAGATCACGATGATCTTCTTCAGAGGATGGAGTCTCTGCAAAACTCTTTTGACAATATTCAAAGGGAGTATAATACCCTTCATGAAAAATATGGAGACCTCCAGGATAAGTATGCTGATTTAGAAGATCAATATGCAGAAAAAGAGAAAGAATATGTGGATCTTGAAAAAAAATACGTAACACTGGAAGAAAATTATAAATCTCTTAAAAAAAGATATGACGAACTTGAGAAAAAATATACATTCTCTAGCTCTATAGATCCCTCCCTGTTCCATGTTTATACAGAGATGATTTCCGTCTACAACAGGGATATAGCAGATTTAGCAAATGTCTTGGGGAATGAAAAAAGTTTTCTTGGAAAAATAGACTCGATTTTCAATTATGTTTCATATCATATAAACTACGCACCAGATCCTCAAAATATAGAGATAATACAATCACCAATAAAAACTTATCAAATAAAAAGGGGAGACTGTGAGGATCAGGCTATTTTTCTGGCGTGTCTTCTCAAGATAGAAGGCTATAGAGTAAGACTGAACTTCGTGGACAGGGAACATACCTTCGATGATT
>QMUN01000137.1 GCA_003660605.1 Thermococci archaeon | reverse complement strand
ATGATGTAGTCACATGGATTGATTGGAGAAAAGATAAGGATATATACGCTTTATACATTAGCCCTCCGGTTACTACCCCACCTGTACGAGCAAACCCAGTAGCAGCCTTCATTCCAGTAAAAAACTACCACTTGAAACAGATGAACACTTGTCTTGAATGTATAGAAGAGAATTTACCCGAAGATGTTCCCGAAGATGTGCAAACATTGTTAGATGAGATGCAGGAACACATAGATAATGCAAATACGACTGGTAATTCTATTTACGCAAATAATGAACTTCTGAAAGCTTTAAAATGTGCTGAAGATATTCAAGAAAAACTGGGCATTACGTGTCCACTTTGATTTTCTTTTTTGATTATAATTTATGTGGTAGATGACGAAATAATTTCCATATTCTATATAATTCAGCATTTACCGATACTTTTTTAAAAAGAAACTCCTATATGTTTCATGGCAATAGGAGCTTTAGGTTTTGCAGGACTGGCTTTGACGACAGTAATAATAGTTTTTGTCGTTACACTGATAATAGAGTCGCTTTTTGTATGGTTTGGAGTAAAGGTAGCTGGAGTTGATAAAAGAAAGAGAACATGGGGTAACGCTATTCTGGCAGTTATTCTGATGATTATTCTGAGTGTTATCTTGGGATTTGTAGGCGGAACAACGGGAGCGTTACTCGGAATAATAGGCGCAATAGCGATAATAAAATATGTATACTCAACTGCATGGGTAAAAGCTATAGTTGCATGGATATTCATGGTAATAGCTGTGTTCATAGTTTCAATTATTGCTGCAATTTTAGGTATCGGAATCGCTTTGATCTGAGCTATCTTTTAACTGAAACATGACCCATATGAAATACGTCGTCGTAGTTTTAACTTTGTATTCTTAGGTGATACAATGGAAGAGGTAATTAGGAAAGGCATAGAACTTGGAGAAAAACTCAACTCCGATTACTGTGAAATAAGAGTGGAAAACATTGACTTGACGTACATAAGCCTTATAGATGGAAGAATAGACACTTTAAATCAAAGAACTGAGCTTGGAGCAGCTATAAGAATTTTAAAAGATGGAGCATGGGGCTTCGTGTCGTGCAACATTGAAGATACCGAGAAAGGTGTTAAAGATGCATTTTCCCTGGCAAAAAACTCTGCAAAAAGAAGGAAAAGTAAGATAGAGCTTGCAGAAGTAAAACCTGTTCAGGAAAATGTTATCAAGAAACTGGAAAAACCACCTAAATCTGTTCCTGTAAGCACGAAAATAGAGAGAATGATCGATCTCTATAACAAGTTTAAAAAATATGATCCGAGAATCAAAGCAGTTTCTATAAGCTACAGAGATGGAGAGGGAAAAAGATATCTTTTCACAAACGAGGGTATGGAACTTATACAGGATGTATGTCACGTATGGAACTACTGCTGGGTCACAGGTAAAAAAAATCAGCTGTTAACATCAGCGAGAGACGAAATAGGATCTGTATCCAGAGGTTTTGAGTATTTCGATGGGGAACCAAATGAAGAGATAGTTAGAAGAACAGGAAAAAGAGTCATGATGCAGCTTGAAGGTAAAGAAGTGGGGAAAGGGAGTTTTGAATGTGTTCTGGGACCCAGAGTCGTGGGAGTTTTAGCCCATGAAGCTCTCGGGCATTTATCAGAGGCAGACCTTACAGTTAACTCATCTTTTGATGGAAAAATTGGAGAGATAGTTGCCACAGAAGATATCAGGATAAACATGGTTGATGACATCGTTCCTAACGGGTTTGGGAACTATAAATATGATGAGGAAGGAGTTAAGGCAAAAAAAGTTGAGATAATAAAAAACTCGGTTCTTAATGGGCTTTTGACCAATAGGGAGTATGCAAAAAAGACGGAAATGCCATTGACAGGATCAGCAAGGGCTGAAGACTGGAGGTCTTCACCAATAATAAGGATGAGGAATACTTATTTTGAAAAGGGCGATTTCGAGGAAGAAGAACTCTTTGAAGGCATAAAACATGGATATTACTGCGTTGATTTCAGAGGTGGACAGGCTGAACTGAACTCTTCATTTCAGGTAGGTATCCAGGAGGGGTACGAGATTATTAATGGCGAAATAGGAGATCCTATAAAGAATGCCTCTATCTCTGGTATGGCTATAGAAGCTCTGAAATACATAACGGGCGTAGGAAAAAAATTGAGTTTTGAGAATGGAAGATGCGGTAAAGGTCAGGAGGCTTTTGTCTCTTCAGGAGGTCCTAAAATGAGATTCAAAAAGGGAGCAATTGTTTTCGGGTGATCCTATGGAACTTTCTAAAACTTTAAAATACGGAGAAAAACTTGGGCTGGATGAGTTAGAAATATTTGTTCACATCACGGATGTCATAGATGTAGAAGGAGAGCTGGGAGAAATTTCTAAAACTAATAAAGCAAAAGAGACAGATATATTTGTAAGGGGTATAGTGGATAAGCGTGTTGGTTTTGGATTTACGAATGATATGCGATTCCTTAATGATACTGTAAAAAAAGTTTATTCTTCAGCAAGAGCTAATAAAAAAGATAAAAACTGGCAGGATCTTCCCGAAGTGAGAAAATATCACGATATTGAAGAATACGATCCTGAGATAGAAAAAATGTCTGTAGAAGAAGTTATAGATACCTGCCAGGAAATAATCGATCTTACTCCAGAAGGTATTACTCCCGCTTTTTGTGACGCGAGGAGAGAGATAGGTGAAAAATACTGCATAAACACTAACGGAATTGAGATAGCGGAAAGGGGAACATGGAACGCTGCATACTCGTATCTCGTGGGAAAAACAAAGACAGGAGTAACACCGGGGTGTCTCGGAATAGAAATAACGAGAAGAAAAAATCTAGATCTGGAAAAAATAGTGAGCTCGGCTGCAGATGACGTAAAGCTTTCAAAAAATCTTAAAAAGGCAGGATCAGGATTGAAAGACGTTATAATACATCCCTATGCACTCGAAGATCTTCTTTGTTATACACTTCTTACTTCCATTCTAGGAGAGAACGTTGTGAGGGGAAAATCGTTTCTTAAAGGCAAAATAGGATCTCAGGTATTTTCTGAAAAACTGACAATGACAGATGATCCGTTATACAAAAATGGGGTATCAACGATGAAATTTGATTTCGAAGGTGTACCTGCAGAGAGAACATCCCTTATAAAAGATGGCATCCTGGAAAACTTTTTGTGGAATGACTACTGGGCAAAAATAGCAGGAAAAAGAAGCACAGGAAATGCGTACAGAAATATTTTAAAAGGAACAGTAGAGACGAAACCTACAAACATAGTGATCGAAGAAGGTAATGATATCATATTTGATATAAAAGAGGGATATTATGTCAAAGGTTTTCAGGGGGCACACTCTTCAAATCCTGAGTCTGGAGAATTCTCTGTTGTATGCAATCCTGGTTTTAAGGTAGAGAATGGTGAGATCACGGGGGGATGCATCTTTATGATCTCAGGCAACATCTATGACCTTCTTAAAAATATAGAAGAAATAGGCAGAGAAAAGATAACTGGAACTAATATAATATCCCCTCTGATACGTTTTAAAGTGCATACTGCTACAAAATGAATCATCCCTTCTTTTCCATCGCTTTAACTATGACGATGTCGCCTACAGCAAGAACATCGCTATACGGTACTGCTATGTTCTCCAAACCTCTTTCCTGACCGACTGCCAGACCAAAGATATCT
>QMUN01000136.1 GCA_003660605.1 Thermococci archaeon | reverse complement strand
GTGTATTACTGCTGGGTGTTTCAGGATGTATGAGATAGACGAGTTGAGGAAGGACCCACAATTTAAAACAATAAAGGATAGGTTATGTTCTGCTTCAGATGGAATCGGAGTTTTAGGTATGGTATAATAAGGTGGAAAATAAAGGGAGGTCAATTATGAATAATCAGAGGAAAAAATATCCACCTGAAAAAAAAGTTGAAATATTACGGGAGCATTTGAAGAACAAAGTACCTATTTCAGAGATATGCAAGAAATATGGCATACATAGTAATATGTTCTACCATTGGGAGAAACAGCTATTTGAGGGAGGGATTGAAATATTTTCAGGTAGAAATGGGAAGAAAGGGATTGATAAAGATAGTTTACAGATAAAGAGGCTCAAAGAGAAGGTACAAAAGAAAGATGCGGTGATATCTTGGTTGACTGAGGAGAATATCAAATTAAAAAAAACGTTTGGGGATCTTTGAATAAGAGGTGGGTTGAACCTGATGTGAGGGATAATATTGTGGAAACATTAGAGGAATACAGGGAGAGAACAGGGATACCGATGAACAGGTTATTACTTTATTTGAGGCTCAAAGAAGGGAAGTATTATGAATGGAGGAAGAGGTACGGGATACCGAACCGACATAATGGTAATATACCGAAGGCAACATGGTTATTTGAGCATGAGAAAGAGGCAATTATTAATTATGCAATAAATAATCGAGAGGAGGGGTATAGGAGGCTTAGTTACCGGATGATAGATGAAGATGTGGTATATGCGAGTCCTTCATCGGTGTATAGGGTATTACATAATGCAGGGCTATTGTATAAGTTTACAAATAGAAAGAATAGCAGAAAAGGTCTTGGATATAAACAACCTGATAAGCCACATAAGGAATGGCATATAGATATATCCTATGTTAATGTATTGGGGACATATATGTTTCTTGTAGCAATTATTGATGGATATTCTAGGTATGTTGTGTATCATGAATTGAGAGGTAGCATGGAAGAAAAGGATGTGGAGCTTGTAGTACAAAAAGCTTTAGAGAAGTTTGTTGGAACAAAGCCCAGGATTATATCAGATCATGGAAGTCAGTTTATAGCAAAGGATTTTAAGAGGTTTATAAGGTATGCCGGACTCAAACATACCTTTACATCAATTGGTTACCCACAAAGTAATGGGAAAATAGAAAGATTATTCCGTACAGTAAAGACAGATTGCATTAGAAGGCAAAGTTTTCTATCTATTGAAGATGCAAGGAAACAGATTGATGAATATATCTTGTATTACAATCATAAGCTATTAAATAGTGCAATTGGTTATGTAACACCATTTGATATGCTTATAGGGAGGGATGAAGAGATAATAGCACAAAGGGAACAAAAGCTTGCAAAAGCAAGAGAATTGAGAGTAAAATACAATACATATTCCACCTTAACTCATGACCCTATTTACTCCGATTCCCGTTGAACCAATACAATCATAAAGCAGGAGATAAGGCCTTTATTGATTTTGCAGGGAAGAAGTTGAGTATTACTGATAGGAAAACAGGAGAGGTAAAAGAGGTAGAAGTATTTGTAGCGATATTGGGAGCAAGTCAGTTAACCTATGTAGAAGCAATGGAAAGCCAACAGAAAGAGGACTGGCTTAAGGCAAATGATAATGCGTTATGGTATTTTGGTGGTGTACCTGCTGCTCTTGTACCTGATAATCTGAAATCTGGGGTTACAAATGGGAGTAAATATGAACCTGATATTAATCCTGAATACAATGATTTTGCTCGTCACTATGGGACAGTAATACTTCCTGCTCGTCCTCGTAGTCCAAAAGATAAAGCATTAGTAGAAAGTGCTGTTAATCTTGTATATACCAGGATATATGCCCCTTTACGGAATCAGATCTACTATTCGCTTGAAGAATTGAATGAATCAATAAGAGAGCTACTTGAGAAACATAACAACATGTCGTTTCAGAGACTGAATGTTAGCAGACGTCAGCTATTTGAGGATATAGAGGAATCAGAACTAAAACCTCTCCCTATGACGAGATATGAGTTCAAGAAGTTTCTAAATTTGAAGGTACAGTTCAACTACCATATAGAATTAAGAGAGGACAGGCATTATTACAGTGTACCCTGGCAGTATAAGGGAAAAAGAGTACAGATAATGTATACCACCACCATTGTAGAGATATACCATGACAATATACGTATTGCTTTCCATAAGCGGGATAGAACAACCAATGGGTATACAACCGTTAAAGAGCATATGCCGCCCCATCACCAATTCTATGATGAGTGGAGTCCGCAAAGGATGATCAATTGGGCGTCAAAGATCGGATCAAATACCAAGAGGATGATTATAAAGGTATTGGAGAGTAGGCAGCATCCAGAGCAGGCATTTAAGGTCTGTTTGGGGATAATAAATCTCTCAAAGAAATATGGTAACAGCAGGCTTGATAAAGCATGCAAAAGGGCCCTTGAGTTTAACAATTATTCGTACAAAGCAGTAAAGAATATTCTGGAAAGAGGATTAGATAAGGTACAGGAAGAACCATTATTTCTGGAGCCTCTTCCTGCACATGAAAATATTCGTGGAAGTGCATACTACAGTTAGGGGAGGGGAATATGAACAATCAGGCAACTTTGGAGAAAATGAATCAGATGAAATTGTATGGGATGGCACATGCGTTTCAGCAGACTATGGAGACAAGGGTTGGTGAAAGCTTTACAGCAGATGAATTGGTTTCACATCTTGTTGATACTGAATGGGATCATAGACACAACAGAAAGCTTGAGAGGTTAATAAAACAGGCCAGGTTTAGGTATCAGGCATCCTTTGATCAGATTGATTTTAGCCTACACAGGAATCTTGATAAAAACATGTTATTAAGATTCTCGAACTGTAGTTGGATAGAGAAAAAACAAAACATAATAATTGAAGGGCCAACAGGAGTGGGCAAATCATTCATTGGGTCTGCTCTTGGGCATCAGGCATGTATGTATGGGTTTAAGACATTATATTATAATGCCACAAAGCTCTTTTCCAGATTAAAATTGTTAAAGGCTGATGGAAGCTATGCAAAAGTACTTAAAAGGATTGAGAAAACGGATGTTTTGATTATTGATGATTTTGGGATTCAGCATCTTGATACTCAGAACAGGTTATCTTTGTTAGAAATACTTGAAGATAGACATGGAAGAAGATCGACAATTATCATTTCACAATTACCTGTAACAAAGTGGCATGAGATTATAGGAGATCCAACTATTGCTGATGCTATCTGTGATAGAATTATTCACAGTTCATTCAGGATAGAATTAAAAGGTGAATCAGTGAGAAAGAGATATGAAAGATTAATACAATGAAGCCAAAGGGTTGTGGAAAATGCCGCACTTGTGGAAAAATTAAAGATTTTACCACAAGTGCTTGGAAAACTCTTTCAGAGTTTACCACATTTCCCACAATCTTTACTACTACTATTTTTAATATTAAAAAAATAAGAAGCCCTTTTTTGAGGTTTAGATTATAGAAATTGTGAAATATATTGACATAAAGTTGCCACTTTGTTTATAGTAAGAAAGGAAAGAATGAGTGATTGATAAATGGTAAAGTTTCAACAGGAACAGGTGGCAACTTTCACAGGAATACACATTATATCTGGGTTGTAAGAAACTTCTTAAAAAAATTAACATTTGCTCCATTTCTATCTATCC
>QMUN01000135.1 GCA_003660605.1 Thermococci archaeon | reverse complement strand
TGTAAAAGAAGATAATCCTGAGGCAGTTGCAGCGTTTTTGAGTATCTCAAAGAATTATTTCTCCGATATTCCTATCGATAAAAGAGAAAAATTTATTCAGAGTATAATAGATCGTCAGGGAGAACACAATCGCTGGCTATTACTTTTAAAGTATAAAAATGAATACATAGGTTTTGTGCATATGAAATAGGGGGTGAACGCCCTGGATGGGGATTTATTCTGGAGTTTTACATAGTTCCAGACAAACGTAGACAGGGATGGGGACGCAGATTGTTCAATTATGTTGTGAATATACTTCAGGCTCCATGGTGTAAATAACATCTGGTTATGGAGTGCTTCGGACGCTGAACCTTTCTGGTATTCACTTGGATTCAGAGAGACAGGAGAGGTAATGGAAGGTAAGAAGTCATGGAGATATCGCTGAGATGAATAAATGTGATCCCTGAGCACACATTAGGGAGTGATAGCTTTAAATATTTTCTAATCATAATATTTATATGCCGGGGTAGCCGAGCCAGGTAAGGCGATAGACTCGAGATCTATTGTTCGTATGAACGCAGGGGTTCAAATCCCCTCCCCGGCGTAGATCATATATACCGATTCATGCATATCCTTTTTAACTTCTCAAAAGAATCAATAGCATGGTTAAGATAATTTTCTTAGGCAGTGGTGGAGGCAGATACATCTGTGTAAATCAGAAAAGAGCCACAGGAGGATTCATTGTAGATAAATATCATATTGATCCCGGGCCAGGTGCTTTATTGAGAGCACTTGAAAAAAATATAGATCCAAAGAAACTGAAAGGTGTTTTTGTTTCTCATAGACATATAGATCACTGCAACGATGCATCTCTGATGGTAGATGCAATGACAAACAGCCTGAACAGAAAAAAGGGAGTGTTTATAGGCTCAAAGAACTGCTCAGATCTTTTGTATCCTGAAGAAAAAAACTTCCTGGAAGAATATTATCTCTTAGAGAAAAATGATAAAGTTTCTTTGGGAGATATGAATGTAGAGGCTGTTGAGACAAGACATATGGAGGAGACAGGTATAGGATTTAAGTTCTATACTGAATGGGGTATAATTTCATACACATCAGATACAGAGTATTTCTCAGGATTGAAAGCACATGAGGGAGCAAGAATCCTTATCCTGAACGTTACAAGGCCAAGAAAATACAGGATTCCCTTTCATCTTTCAACAGAAGATGCTGTTGAATTAATCGCTACAGTGAAACCTGAACTTGCTGTGATCATACACCTTGGAATGAGGATGCATCCCATTGCAGAAAAAGAAAAAAAATTTATAGAGGAAGAAACAGATACAAAAACTATTATAGGTGATCTTGGCACTGTGATTACAATGGAGAAGGATATAAATATAAGTAAAATCTGAGGTGCTAAAATGCTTGGTGAGTACAAACCAGGAGAAATAGAAGAAAAAATACAGAGATTCTGGGAAGAAAAAAGAATATATAAGTTTGATCTCCAGAGCGAAAAACCAATATTCTCCATAGACACACCTCCACCCACTTTTTCCGGCGAGATACATATGGGCCATGCCATGAGCTATTCTCAGGCTGAGTTCATGGCGAGATACAAAAGGATGAGAGGATACAATGTGTTTTATCCCATGGGATTTGATGATAATGGTCTTCCAACAGAGAGACTGGTAGAAAAAAAATATGGTGTGAACATAGAGGAAATAGGGAGAGAAAAATTCGTGAAACTCTGTCTGGAGGAAACAAAAATAGGGAGAGAGAAATACAGAGATATATGGACAAAACTGGGAATATCTGTGGATTGGGATCTTTCATACTCCACCATAAACAATCACTGTCAGAGACTGGCTCAGATATCCTTTATAGAGTTATATAAAATGGGGAGACTTGAAAGAAAAAAAGAGCCTGTTATATGGTGTCCTCACTGCAAAACAGCAATAGCACAGGCTGAGTTAGAGGATAAAGAGGAGGACACCTTTTTAAATACGATCATTTTCAAGACAGAGGATGGAAAAGACCTCCAGATAGCAACAACAAGGCCGGAGTTTCTCCCATCCTGTGTAGGTGTTGTGGTGCATCCCTCAGATGAGAGATATAAGGATCTGATAGGAAAATATGCTGTAGTCCCTATATTTGGAAATAGAGTGAAGATAATAGCGGATCATAGAGTTGATAGAGAGTTTGGAACAGGAATTGTGATGATCTGTACCTTTGGAGATAAAACAGACATAGAATGGTGGAAAGATTATAATTTAGATCTGATCATCTCTATAAATAAAGATGGAACTATGAACGAGAAGGCGGGAAAATTCAAAGGAATGAGCTTAAAAGAAGCCAGAGAGGCGATATTAAAAGAGCTGGAATCTAAAAATCTATTGATAAAAAGAGAAAAACTTCATCATATAGTAAATACCCATGAAAGATGTGGTACTCCTGTGGAATACTTAGTTGAAGATCAATGGTTCGTTAAGATACTCGATTTAAAGGATGTCTGGATAAAACAGGCGGATAAGATGAACTGGTATCCTGAATTCATGAAAAAGAGATACATATCATGGGTGGAGAATCTAAAATGGGACTGGTGTATTTCCCGACAGCGGTATTATGGGGTACCTTTTCCTGTGTGGTACTGCAAAAAATGCGGGAGTATTGTCCTGCCAGAAAAAGAAGATCTTCCTGTGGATCCCCTTAAAGATAAACCAAAAAAACCGTGCAAATGCGGAAGTACAGAGTTTATACCTGAAAAAGATGTTATGGATACCTGGTTCACTTCCTCATTAACACCTCAGATAATAGCAAAGTGGGAATGCGAGGATTCTCTTATGGATAAAATATATCCAAACTCGTTGAGACCACAGGCTCATGATATAATAAGGACATGGCTCTTTTATACAGTTGTAAAAAGTTACTTTCATAACAACAGCATTCCATGGTACGATATAATGCTCTCAGGCTTTGGTCTTGATGAAGAGGGAAGAACGATGCATAAATCAAAGGGAAATATTATTTTACCCTTAGATGTCGTGAAGAAATACTCTGCTGATGCAGTGAGATGGTGGGCCTCCTCTGTAAAATTAGGTGATGATCTTCCTTACAGTGAAAAGGATGTCATAACAGGACACAGACTATGTATTAAACTATGGAATGCATCCAAACTAATTTCTTCTCATATAGACGAAAAAATAGAGTCCTGTGAACTCAGAGAGGTAGATAAATGGATTCTGAGTAAAATAGATCATGTGATAGAAAAAACAACTGCGTATCTGGATAGATATGAGTACAGCAAGGCGAGGACACTCATAGAAACATCTTTCCGGCATGATTTCTGCGATAACTATCTGGAGATAGTAAAGTACAGAGTTTATGAGAAAAAGGATAAAGCAGCTAAATACACTCTCTACAATGCCCTTCTGGCTTATCTGAAGCTTTTTGCCATCTATATACCTCACATTACAGAGGAGATATACCAGAGCATATTCAAAAAATTCGAAGGATACGAATCCATCCACATATCTCCATGGCCTGAAAAGATGGGGATAGAAAAGAGCGATCTTGGTGAGATCTGTGTCGAGATAATATCCTCTCTGAGAAAATGGAAAAGTGATAAAGGAATGCCTTTGAATGCAAAACGAAAACATTGGTTCCTGCCTGAAAGCACACTATGGCATAAAATCGGAGCGTTGAATAAAGAATTGTTCGAATTGAAAAGTGTCATACTTTCAGGAAAAC
>QMUN01000134.1 GCA_003660605.1 Thermococci archaeon | reverse complement strand
AGTTTCATTCTTTTTCCGCTCTTATACTCTATTAAACCATGATATGCAATCATGGCTCCGTTGTCTCTGCACAGATCAAATGGGGGCACATAAAATTTATCTCCTCTTTCATCACACATTATTTCGCACATCTCTCTAAGTCTTGGCGAAGCAGCTATACCCCCTGTCAAAAGCAACTCTTTTTTTCCTGTATGTGCTAAAGCTCTTTCTGAAGCCTCCACTACCGTGGAGAAAGCAGTTTCCATAAGCGAAAAAGCAATATTTTCCTTTTTCTCTTTTCCTATATATTTCAGTGCTTCTGTCAATACACCTGTAAAAGAAAAATCCATTCCTTTTATTGTATAAGGTAATCGCAAATATTTTTTGCCTTTTGAAATAAGATTGTCTATTTCTTTTCCACACGGAAATTTTAACCCCAATGCCCTTCCAAACATATCCTGCATATTTCCTATACCTATGTCCAGTGTTTCTCCGAAAATTCTGTATTTTTTAGCCACATATGCTATTATCTGAGTGTTTCCTCCAGAGACGTACAGAGTTACAGGATCCTTCGCCTCTGTTGCAAACTTTCCTATTTCTATATGGCTCACACAGTGATTTACCCCTATAATCGGTATTTTGAGTCTCAAAGAAAGAGTTCTTGCTGCTGTAGCACCTATCCTCAGACATGGTCCTATCCCAGGCCCCTGTGAAAAACTGATCAGATCTAAATCTTTTAGTGAAATATCACTTTTTTTTAATGCAGAATCAAGTACGTTTTTCAGGACATCAGCATGATGATCCGCTGCTTTTCTTGGATGTATTCCTTTTCCAGAATAAACAGAAAATTCATTAGCCAGAACTTTTTTTTCGTTCACAATACCAACGCCAAGTGTGTGCGCAGTGCTTTCTATTCCTAAGGAGATCATTGATTTTATGTATCTCTCTAAGTTTAAATATGAGATCATGGATTCAGGTAATTTATCACATCAATCTTTCCATCTATAGTCCGTTTGAATTTTTTACAATATCTTTAGGTGTCACTCTGTCCAATCCTTTAACTTTATCGAAATGTTTATCAAAGCTGACAATCTTCGCTCCAAGCTTTGTTGCCATATAAGATTGAAGTGCATCATCAAAGTCTAATCCTTCTTTCATCATATCTATAGCAGATATTTCATCTTCTATATCTGTAGAATAAATCTCAAGCCCCTTAAACTCAGTGACAACCTCTAAAAATATTTTAAGCTCATTTACCTTCTTAAAGTTATCCATTATTACCTCTATAGAGTGAATCACAAAGGAAGTTGTAAAGGCTTTTACCTCTCCTCTTTCAATCATTCTAAACAAAGATATACATTCTTCTTTGTTTTTTCTTCCTAATAGAACTTCTAAAAAGATGTTAGTATCAATGAGATACACTCTTTTTCCCCCAAATTTCTTTCGTTTTATGTTGCAGCTCTAAGGAATCCAATTCAACATCCTTCAAAAGACCAACTATTCGATCTACATTTGATTTTTTTACCTCTATCTCTACCTCTTCACCCTCTTTCAAATCCAATTTTTCCAACGGTTTTAAAACATTATTTTTGTATATCGCTTTTATTCTCATAATTTTAAGTTATTTTCTAACTTAATAAACTTTTGGATATGATGTGACAAAAAGATTGAGAGTTTAATAGTAATAGGAAAGATTTTTATTATATATGGTATCATTATTTTTCATGAAAGGTGATCCCATGAAAAAAATACTACCCTTTGTTATTGTTTTAGTTCTGATACCGTTGACAAGTGGGAACTGGAATATGTTTATGCATGATGAAGAGCATACAGGATTTAATGATATAGATATGAAAAATATTAACTCTGTGATATGGAGTTTTGATCTGGAGGGGAGAGTATGTTCCTCTCCCGTGATAGTAGAAGATGTGATATACATCGGTTCTGAGAAGTATTTTTATGCCATCGATCTAAACGGAAATATTCTATGGAAAAAAGAGATGAATATTCTCTGGTCTTCACCTACCATTCTCGACAATATATACATTGGTACGTGGGATGGTTATGTTTACTGTTTAAACAAAGACGGAGAAATCATTTGGGATATCGAGTTAGGAAAGGAGATAAGAGGTTCCCCATTAGTTTACAAAGATAGGATCTTTATTGGTACAGGTGGATTGAATCCGAGCTTTTACTGTATAGATGCTTTGACAGGAGAGATACAATGGTCATATAAAACAATATCACCTATAAAAACCTCTGCATCGGCATGGAATGATAGGATCTATATTGTTTTTCAGAATGATATATACGCAGACGAGTTGTACTGCTTTGATCTCGATGGAAATCTAGTTTGGAAGTATAAGACATCTGATGTTCCTGAAGGAATCTGTGTTCCTCCGATAGCTACTAGGAGAACACAGTTTATAACATCTTCTCCAACGATATACAAAGACAGAGTGTATTTTGGTTCTGGGGAGAAAAAGGCGTACTGTATAGATTGTAAAACTGGTGAACTGATCTGGGAGTTTAAAACAAAAGAAACGAAATGGATGAAAGAATACGCAACTGGCGAGGATAGAATAATCTCGACGCTGGCAGCTGCCTACGATATGGTGTATTTTGGATCGTGGAACAACACTATCTATGCTTTAGATGCAGATACAGGAAGTGAGATATGGACATTCCTTACAGGAGATAAGACAATTTCATCTCCTGCAGTAGCTGACGGAATGGTATATCTCGGATGCATGGACGGTCATTTTTACTGCTTTGATAGTGATGGAAATATTCTCGGAGATTTTAAGCTCGGAAAAGTTTTAGGATCGCCGTCTATATCAAACGGCTATGTCTTTGTTCCGGCAGGATCGAAACTTTACTGCCTTGGAGAAAAAGCTCAGGAAATAAAAGAAACAAAAACAGAAGAAAACGGGAATCCCAGCAGTAAAACTTATTACATTATCGGTGCTGTGATCGGAATTGTCATTCTGATAGCTATAGGGATGAAGAGGAGATAGAAGAGATTTATTTATAAAGGGAATTTACCCCGTCCAAAAACTTAAAAACTTAGACATCCAAAATATAAATTATGATGTCCTATAAAAAATGTATAACGCCTGTAATTGCCGTTGTACTGCTTATTGTGATCGTTGTAACCGTATCACTTATAGTCTATGTTTGGAGTTCTGGGTTCGTATCTGAGAAAACAGGAACAAAAAGCAATATAGGGGATTATACTTTTCTTGTAGAGTCTCAATGGCAGTGTGGAGAGGATATCATCGATTACTATGGTAATGGTTCATTGACATGGGATGGATGGATCTGTTATATCAGGAATACAGGAAAGGATATAAAAATGGAAACTTCAGGAAATCTTGATGTGGATTACCCGGGAGATTTTTTTGATGTTTATGTAGATGGAGTAATGGGTGTTTTTGATGATGAAGACGCAGGGCATGACGATAATGAGTTTGGAATCCTCTTACAGGAAGATGACGACGTCTGGAATCATAATGAAGTAGCAGTATTCTTTAATAGAGATACTACAACTCCTTTAGATAATCTTGCAAACATTAATGCTGTTAAGTTCGTTCATAGAGAATCGGGAACGCAGTTTATAGTAAAAAAGTAGAAAAAAAAAGATTAAAGTCCAGCTAAAACTCCTTCTAAAATTTTCAAAGCTTTTAAAAGTTCGTTGTTTGCGTATATAGAGTTACCTGTTGTGTTTGCATTGTCTATATGTGCCTGTGCTTCGT
>QMUN01000133.1 GCA_003660605.1 Thermococci archaeon | reverse complement strand
CATTGGTACAGCTCCTGCCTTCATTGCTAATCCTGCGACAAGAAGTCCTAATGCGATTTTATCCAGCATTGTATACTGGATTCTAGAAGCTAATGTAGCTATGTTAAGAGCATCATACTGTCCATAAAGAATTCCTACAGCAAAGAGAACAAAAAGTGCTCCAAGTGTATAAAGTACCATAGTTTTGAAGGCTGCTTCACCTGACTCGCCTCTGTTAATCCTAAAGCCAATAAGACCACATGCTGCTATTGATGTTATTTCAAGGAATACAAAGAAGTTGAACATATCTCCTGTAAACTCCATACCGAACATTCCAGCTGTGAGGAGCAGTAGTAAAGTATAGTACTTATCCTTTCCTGTTTCCTTATGCATGAAAGCCCACGAGTATATGGCGCCTAGAACGGATACTATGGAAGTTATTATTGCCATAAGGATAGACATTCCGTCTACTTCTAAAATTATCCTTATAGGCATCCTGTATCCTGAAGGAAGTGTCAGTCCTGGGGATTCAGCGCCCATTACATAAACGAAAATGCCGTTGTCAAATACGTTAAAAGCCAGTGAAACCACGAGACATAGTGTAGCCCCTAAAACACCTATCACAAAAATGTTTCTCAGTTTATCATTTATTTTACTTATTAAAGGTGTAGCAAAAGCTGCGAGTAAAGGAATACCTATTATAAGTGCGGGTAAGTGTTCATTTATCATCCTCTCAGCCTCCTTACCTTAGAAGCATCTATTGTTTTATAATGTTTGTAAATCAAGATCGCAAAGGAAAGAATCAATGCTGTAGTGGCCAATCCAATGACAATACTTGTCAGTGTCAATGCCTGGGGAGTCGGCAAAACCATCTCTTCTTTTCCTGCCATTGTATAGATCGGAGCTATTGAATCGGATTTATATCCAAGAGTTATCAAAAACAGGTTTACTCCACATTCCACTAAGTTAAGACCTATTACTATCTTTATCAAGTTCCTCTTGAAAATAAGTGTATAGACTCCTAAGATTATAAGTACGGCGCATGCTACGAAAGGTAGATTTCCTATCATTCTCCATCACCCTTTTTTATGCCGTATGCCATCAGAAGTACGATGCTGCCCAGACCAGCCAGAACTTTCAAGCCGACAGCCCAGCTCATGAGAGGCAGAGCACCCGCGGTATTCAGATCTCCAGGATTTATACCGATCACCGTTGGATTTCCAAACAAGCTTCCAGAATTTGCTAAGAAATTGTAAAAGAATGTAGTTCCTATTCCTAAGAACGCGACTCCAATAAAAGAGACAGCGCCAATACTCTCCAAAATAGAGAGATTACTCTTTTTTATCCAATTTTTAATGGTATCGTAACCGTAGGCTATTAGAACTAAGGCAATTCCAGAGGCAACCACAGCTCCACCTTGAAATCCTCCTCCAGGTGTCAGATGTCCATGCATTATGACATAAAATCCAAAAATAAGAATGGAGCTGTATAGAATGTTTGTTATAGTTCTGACTATCTTGGACATCATTTTATCAGCCTCCTGAAGAGCAGAGAGACGCCCACTACCGCTGTGAACAGCACAGTGGCTTCTCCAAGTGTGTCGAATCCCCTGTAATCAAATACTATAGATGTAACGACATTGTTCGTAGATGCTTCTTCCTGAGCATTTTCAATGAAGTATCTATCCATATCTTCTTCTGAAGGAGATCCAAAGCTATGCATATTAATTGCAGATAGCAAGAAAAATCCTGAAACTACCAACAATGCTCCAAATGCTATATAATTTTTCATATTTCCTCCTCCCTTACAGTGCCTTTAATAGCGAGTATAAATATAGCTGTTGTAAGTGCTGCACCTATCCCTGCTTCTGCTATCGCAACGTCTGGAGCCTGCAGTATGTAGAACTCCAGAGACAGTAAAAGACTTGTAGCAGCCAAGGATATAACAGCAGCTAAAAGATCCTTGAAACTTACAGCCATTATCGCTGTAACGATTATTATCAATAAAACTACTATCTGGATTATCTCTTCAATCACTGAGATCACCTTTTTCCTTAAGTTTGTCAACTACAGCTCTCTTTGGATACACCCCGCTTTTGTGAGCAGCTCTTGCAATTGCATGGGCACCCGTAGGATTAGTAATTACAAGAGCAAGGAGTGCAATAAAAGCATGAATAGCTAAAACTCCGTAAGATGTGGACTCTGTATGCCAGTAATAGACTCCATATATTATAACGCCAAGAGATGTGAATATGGACCCAAATGTTGTACATTTTGTGGATGCATGAAGCCTTGTGTATACGTCTGGAAACCTTATCAATCCAAAAGATCCCAGTCCATTGAAAAAGACTCCTATAGCCAAAAAGATATAGATTACTGTTTCTATCATTCGAGATCACCTTCTAAATACTTGGCTATATATAATGTTCCTACAAAGGATAACAGTGCATAAACGATTGCAACATCTACATATATCACCTCATCATATGCAGCTCCAAGAATGATCATTGCAGCAATGACCAATGTATTTATTGTGTCCAGTCCGACAACTCTATCTGGTACTGTCGGTCCAAGAACGATTCTAATTACTCCAAATATCATAAAAATCAACAAAAAAATAGCCACTATAAAAAAAGTTTCTATCATTCGGCAATCCTCCTTATCCATTTTGGAAATCCATTACAGATCTCCTCTATTTCTGGTTCTTTATGCTTCACATTGATCCAGTGGATATAAAGATCGTTTGCTTTTTCGTCTATGTCTACACTCAGTGTTCCCGGAGTAAGCGTTATAGAGTTTCCGAGCATCGTTATTCCTAAATCAGTTTTTAGATTTGGAGATATCTTTACAATTCCAGGATTAATCCTGCCTGTGATAACTCTGTAAGCCACATCTATATTTGCCTTTGCCATTGCAAATAGAAATGGTCCAAGATATGCGATGAAGTAGAGCCACCTCACAGGGTTTAACATTCTGTAATCCTCGTTCTTGAACAAAAGCTTTCTCCCAAATATTCCCGCGGCAATAGAGAGCAAAACACCAGCAATTATCTCTGCACTGCTCCAGAGAAGGATGTTACCAGTTCCAACGGTCAAAATCAGATATAAAACGAATGCCGCCACAGCTGTTATCAACGCCGATTTCATTCATATTCCTCCTTTATTAGCTTTTTATCAAAAGATTAAAAGATGCATATTTAAAGCTTTCGATCGTTTGAGATAACATGATCAAAGTTTTCATTTTCTAACTTCGTACTTTTTCTCTTTTTATGGATCTCTGTGAATGGAAAAAACAGAGAGCACCGATGAATATACCAAGCCAGTATGATAATAATCTGTCTAATAATGTAACAGAGGCTGAGATCGCGGTCGAAATACCAAAAATAGAGAATATTAAGATCATCATTCCTTCTGTTGTTCCCAATCCTCCTGGAAGTAAAGGTACCACACTTACCAGTATTGCGAGTATGGTAACAGTTATAGGTACTATGAGATTTACATTATATCCAACGGCCATGAACATGAAATAAACTCTAAAAAATGAACAAAACAACATAATAAACGATATTATCATAGCCTTTGCCATCGCTTCTCTATTTTTACCTATTCTTAGCATTGTGGAGTTAAAAGCTATAAGCTTTTCGTCAACTAAATGTGAATATTCTTTTGCTTTCGGAAAAAATCTGCCAACAAAATTTATTGCTCCCAGAATCAATCTTTCAGCCGTTTTTAAATTTATACATATATAAACTGTTATT
>QMUN01000132.1 GCA_003660605.1 Thermococci archaeon | reverse complement strand
GATATGTATAATGAAATTGTTGAGAAAAGAGTTTATATAATAAAAAATTATTCAAAATCTCTTCCCGCAAAAAACATCCCTCTGGAGTATTATGATCTGAAAACGCAGGAACTGCATTTCCCCTTTGATGAATTTTTTCAAGACATAAAGAGAATGGTAGAGGATGACAAAAATAATAGAGTTATGGATAAAAGACCGCCTTTGAAAGAAAATATTTCCAAAAAAAATAAAAAGAAAGTTTTTAGAAGGTATACCAGAGTTTAAAAACTTCCGTCGTCTCCACCCGGTATGCCATCGCAGACGATGTTGCCGATATCTAGAACAAATAGTTCAAACATGGGAATCACCAATTGTTTTCTGTAAAACGAAATACTTATATTTTCTCACAGCCTATAAGATCAACAATGGAGCTAAAAGACGGTCTGACCCCTCAAAAGATAAGATTGTTGCAAAATCTGGAGAGAAATCCATATATAAACGATGAAGAGCTTTCTAACGCCATAGGATATATTTATAAAAGTTCTGTTATAAAACTGAAAAATTTTCTAGAAAAAATAGGGTATATCTCTCTTCCCCTTTATCAGATAGATTATGGAAAACTTGCCAAAAATAAACTGAGCATAGTAAATGCCATAATAATGTTTGATGGAGATTATACGTATGTAAGGGATCTTTTGAGCCTGATAGAATGTTATAAAACATTCTATCCAGTAATAGAACAGGGGTATCCTGCATATTTGATCTCTTTTTTTGTTACAGAAGAAGGAAAAATAAGAAAAATATTAGAGTATCTAAAAGAGAGAGGAGTGATCCTCCATCATGAGTTATTTAAACAAAACTATAGATGGTACTTTAAGTACCCAAAATTCTCAATAAAAAAAGATCCCGATCTTTTTACTCCAAATTTTGAGTTTGCAGAAATAAAGTTTCCCGATATGAGATATGGAAAATATGAAGGGCATCTGAATTTTTGTGATACAAGGTTAGTCATGCATCTGGAAGTAGGAACTGGAACTCTCTCCAAGATCCGAAAGTGGGAATATGAAAAATTTGGGAATTCTTTTTCATACCCTCAATTGAAAAATAGTTATAAAAAACTTACAAAAAAAAGAATAGCAAGTAAATATTATAATATTCGTCCTGTTCCGAATAAAGAATGTCACAGAGGATTGGTACTGCTGAGATGCGAGGATTTCGAAATGACAAAAAGGCTCATTTTTAATATTGGAAAGAATAAAAGAGTATTTGAAAAGATTACATACTGGAAATCGTTGGGCAAAAAGAAAAACTATGGTGTCATTCAGTTTTATTATGATTCGATATTCTTCACAAAATTTCTTATGGGAATAGATAATATTGAAGAAATAGTGGAGAAGAAAATGTTCTTTTTGAGGACTTTTCCCACAAATTACTGGAGAAATCAAAGTATTTCCATGGAATACTATGATCTGAAAAAACAGGAGCTTCATTTTCCCTACAACAAATTTTTCGAAGCTGTGAAGAACAAGATAGATCAGGATGCTGATATAGGAGTTTTAGAAAAGAGGATAGAGTTATGAGATAATTTTTAAAGGTAAAGAAGATAGATTATGTATGAAAGAACATAGAAAAGATATAGTTACATGTCCAAAATGCAAATTTACATTCAGTAAAACTTATTCAAGAGTAGTTTCCTGTAGAGGGTGTCCGCAATCTATTACCCACTGTGCATTCATAAAATGTCCTAAATGCGGACATGAATTTCACGAGTGAAACGCTCGTTTTATCGCACTCCTTTTAAATGAAAGGAAAAAAGGAAGTCATGGAAAAGTAAAATGATGTGTGCATCATGAACTGACAGTCTATGTGGGATATATCTGACCTGTAATAAAGTAACAGAGTTATGGGTGAAGATAGTTCAAATTCTAAATATCTAAAACACCATATCTCTTTATCCTCAGATACAGGCAGATAACAAAGAAAATTACAGCAGCAGAAAGAAACACAAGATCTTTAAATTTAAATTTCAGATCTCTGTAAAAAGTTCTGTTAGGTTTGCCAAATGCCCTCGTTTCTATGGCTATGGCAAGTTCCTGTGCCAGCTGTATCGACTTAACTATCAGAGGAACGAGTATTGGGACATATTTTTTTATCTTCTCCAGAATATTTCCCTTTTCAAGTTCCAATCCTCTCGCTTTCTGAGCATCTGTTATAGAGACTGCAAGGCTCGCGAGTGTTGGTACGTATCTTAAAGCAATGGCGATTGTGAGCCCATACTCATAGGGGAGCTTCATCTTTACAAGTGCGAGAACAAGGTCTCTCTGTTCTGTAGTCATTAAGAGCAGGAACGTTGACAAGATCATTGCAAGAACTCTGAACCCCATTGCAATAGCCATCTCTATATTTACGTCCTTTATTTTGAGCTTCCATATCTGATAGATAACATTTCCCTTCTCACTTCCCAGAAGTATCCATAGAAGCATTATCATTACGACAAAAGGAAGCATAGGTTTCAAAAATGAAAGAGTCTTCTTTATTTCTATTTTTCCAAATATTTTAAGAGATATAATGAGAAAAAAGAATATAATTCCAATATATATAGGGTCATTGAAAAAAATACATACTGTGAACAAAAATAATGAGAGGATTATCTTCGATCTTGGGTCTATGGAATGAAGGATCGATCTTCGTCTGAGAAACATCGTATACCTAATCATTTGACGCCCTCCATTTTCTGTATAACTCTTCAGGATCGAAAACAATACCAAACTCCAAAATTTTAGAGAGTTTTGCTATCTCCGGGAGATCGAGCCTCGTTTTTTCAAGCAAATTACTATCGTTAAATATCTCCTTTATACCTCCATCCGCTATAATTTCCCCCGATTTCATCAAAATAATTCTTTCGCACAGATCTGATACTAATTTCATATCATGCGAGATTAAGATCAATGTTCTTCCCTCTCTCTGAAGATTTTTTACTATCCCTATAAGTTTTCTGGCGTTCCTTAGATCCAATCCAGATGTTGGCTCATCGAGAATCAGAATTTTTGGATTCATCACAAGAATGGAGGCCAGAGCCAGCCTCTGTTTTTCTCCGCCTGACAGTTTAAAGGGATGTGAATCTTTATATTTAAAAAGATCAGTTTTTTTCAACACATCTTCTACTATCTCCTCGATGTTGTCCATTTTTAAATTTTGAGGACCGAAACTAACTTCCTCTTTCACAGTAGAAGCAAATATCTGATTGTCAGGATTTTGAAAAACGAATCCTATAGTTCTTGCGATCTCGGCAACGCTCATTTTTGAAGTATCCTCTCCATTAAGTAGAATTTTACCAGATTTTGGTCTTAAAAGCCCTATTAAGTTTTTTACGAGAGTTGTTTTTCCCGATCCATTCTCACCGATAATACCTATGGATTCTCCTCCCTTCACCTCAAAATTTATATTTTTTAATTTGAAACCTGATTCATACTCATAACAGAGATCTTCTACCTTCAACATTTAAAACCTCCAAAGCCTCGCTTACCGAGAGAAAAATATCATCTATATATCCATCTTTCAAAAGATAATTGGAGAATTCAACGATCTCCGGAACTCTGATCCCTATTCCTTTTAGAAAATCTGCTTCTCTGAATATCTCTTTCGGAGTTCCATACCTTACGATCTCTCCTTCATTCAGGATCAGGATTTTATCTGCACTACTTATAAAATTCGTCTCGTGTTCCACGACTACAACTGTCATTCCCTCTTTATTTAATTTCTGTACGATCTTAAAGATCTCTATCCTGCTTTTTGGATCGAGATTGCTCGTAGGCTC
>QMUN01000131.1 GCA_003660605.1 Thermococci archaeon | reverse complement strand
TTATTAATATTTTGTTTCAGGACGCAGAATGAAAAATATGAGAAGAGTTAACAATTTTGGTTTGCGGATAAAAGAGACTGCGACCAAAGGGAGCAATATCCAAAGGGCAAGGACGTCAGCCCTCAGCGTATATGATGTGTTAGGTGACGTTGATCCTCTTTCGCATGGAGGGTAAACAAAAATAACCCAGCAAATGAGTTTACCATGCCTTCTTATCTCCATTACTTTCATAAGCCCGAAGTCTTAACAACATATTTCTACTCCATCGTTCAAGAAGCTCGATGTAATACAATGGTCTCTTTTCTAGATCTTGCTCTAACTGCTTCCAGTCTTTAACAACTTGAATTACCTCTCTATCATCAGAGTTCGATAAAGAATCAAGAAGCTTATCCTTGCGTGCTATAAATTTACCATCAAGTAGAAGAATCCACGACTGTAAAGCATAGAAGCAGGATTTGAAAGGATAGTACAATTTATGGACAGATTTACTCCAATCGTGTGGGTAGAGTAAATAGTGCCGGGCTTGACGCAGATTCGAAGATGCCTTAACCCTGATATCCTCTTTGAAATCGATTGATTTAGGCTTCTCAACGATACCATTAAGCGTTCCGTGCAGTGTCTTACATCCGTAAAAAAGTTGTATCAGTTCGAAGCGAGGCCATGTTTTTATCTCCGAAATTGAAAACAAACCGCCACTTGCCAAGTGTTTTGCATCGGGCATCGCATCAATTATATCCCGAAATGCGGTTAAATCCTGTGTATCTATATGGTCTATAATCACAATGCTATCAATATCGCTTGTAATCCCTGCCTCACCTCGCGCCCAACTTCCATGATGCCCAACAAATATCAGCCGCTCTCTAAAACTTTTACGCAAACGCTTCAGAAAATCAGTGAGCCATTGATCAACCTCTGATTGTTTTAGCATAAACTTCTCCATTTTCGATCTCTCCTACATCACGATCTTAAGATTAATTTCGCACAACCCGTTCATATCCTCAATGCGTATATCCTCCCATATTGGTATTATATCTGAACTATTTACATCTCTCATTTTCATTACCTTTTTCATATTTATTATATTTTCTTATCTCTCTCAACAATATCTCGTTCACTATCTTCCCATCTACTTTTCCCCTCAATGCTTTCATACACTCCCCCATAAGTGCAGAAACAGCTCTATCTCCTTTTTTCTCTATAATATTTTTATTTTCTTGTACTATCTTTCTAATAGTTTCCTCAGCATTCATAACGGAGATAGGTTTCAGATTATATTTCTCTATAATTTTATCTATATCTCTATTTCCCTTAGAGAACTCCTCCAAAACTGTCTCTATTCCTTCCTTTACCAATCTGTCCTTTGAAAGATAATCGTAAACAATTTCTAGCTCTTCCAAGTTTTCATGTCCGAGACTCTTGTAAGTTTCTGCGGCTTTCAGGAATATTGTAGGTTTTATATCGTATTTTTCCATAATCTCTTCGAAGAAATCTGGATCGTATACCATTATCTTCGTAGCATTCTCCTCATTGAGATTGTACTCTTTCATAAGCCTCGTTTTCTTTTTCTTGGGCAGCTCTGGTAGCTCTTTCTTAATTTTTTCGATAGTTTGTTTTAATACATTATAAGGAGGTACGTCTGTCTCGGGATACATTCTCGCTTTTCCTGGAAGTGGACGGGAATAAGATGTAGCACCATTTTCTAAAGGTCTTCTCGTTTCTTCAGGAACTCTCTGAAAAGCTATTTCTATTCTTTTTATTATCTCCTTCAACGCATTTTCCGCTTTTTTCTTTGTAGAGGCCACCATAATAAAACTGTCACTCTTTAGCCTCTCGAGAACTCTGTTTTTTTCCTCTTCACTTACTCCATAATTGGGTAACTCATCTGAATGAAATATTCCTGGAACATACTTTCTTGCATAATCAGCGAGTTCAGATCCGAACCTTCTCTCTTTCTGTATCTCCCTCCCTAAAATCCCTGAAAAATTTTCCAGTTTTAATACAAGGACCTTTTCAGCTTTTTTTATTATCTTGCATTGAGTGTCCTTAAATAGATCTGTAAGATCGTATATATCCCCAATCTTAGCATTTCTTTTTTGAAGCTCTTCTTTTATTTTTAAAAGATTTTCCTGCCTCTTTACCTCTTCTTTTATGTATACAGGTATCATGTTTAATTCCTGAACACCCTTTATCTCTATTCTTGCCCCCCTATCTATTGAAATATTAAGATCCTGTCTTATCGTTCCTATACCCTTCTTAAGCTTTTTTGTTGCTTTTAATATATTTCCGATAAATAATGCCACTTCTTTTCCCTGTTCGGGAGTTCTTATTGTGGGTGCGGTAGCCAGCTCTATTAGCGGTGTTCCGAGTCTATCTATCTTCCAAAAGATCTTATCTTTTTTTTCTCCATCTTTTCTTGCAGCATCTTCTTCCAGACATATAGTTGGAATCTTGACATTGCCGTATTTGGTTTCTATAACTCCATTTAATCCAATTATTGCTGTTCTCTGAAATCCCGAAACATTGCTACCATCAATAACGATCTTTCTCATAAAATGAATCTGATCGACTATATCTGCCTTCAATAGAAGAGCGATCTTTAGTGATGTTTCTATTGCTTCTTTATTTGGATTATGTGGTGGTTCTTCATCAAGATATACCAAACAAGAATTATCGAAAGCTTCATAAACGTGTTTTTTATTCTTCAAACTTTCCTCAAAAGCAGCTCTATCTATCTCTTCCAATTCACTGACGGTGACATGAAGTTTTCTTTCTATATTTTTAGTAGGGTTATCCATCAACTCTGTATTGCAGTTACAGAATAGTTTTCTTGTATCCAGTTGAGCGTGTACCTCCAGTCCTACCTTCATAAGATCACCGTATCTTCCATTATCTCACCTGCAATATTTTTTCTCATCAATTTTCTTATCTCATCACTCTCTCTCGTATGTCCAAGAACGTGCATCATCTTTGTATAGCAAACCTCTGGAAGCATATCCTCACATGGAATGACTCCAATTTCCAATAACTTTCTTCCGGTCTGGTAGACATTCATATTTACCCTTCCATTGATACACTGCGAGGTCATACAAAAAGTAACACCTTCATCGATCCCTCTTTTAATAGTATTGTACAGTATAGAGGGCGTATGACCCAATCCAGTTCCTTCGAGAACGATACCGCGATACTTCTGATCTATTAAAAAATCAAGTATTTCATGAGTAATATTGGGAAAGACCTTCAAAAGAAAGATTTTTTCTTCTATTTTGTCATCAAAATATGCTTTTTCCTTATGTTTCTCCGGCAGATCTTCAAAAAAATCTATCTCCCCATTATAATAAACTTTAGCAACTGGCTTTGTATTGACACTCTGGAAAGCATCTCTTCTTGAAGTATGATTCTTTCTTACCTTAACACCTTTATGCACGTAGCAGAATGTATCATCCATCGTTCCGTGCATGCAGATCACTACTCTGTTATAATCGGTAGTCGCGAACTTTACAGAGCAGAAAAGATTCATTCTCGAATCGCTTGAAGGCCTGTCAGATGATCTCTGCGATCCTGTCAATACCACGGGGAGATTCAAATTCTTTAAAGTGAAAGATAAAAAAGAAGCTGTGTAGTGCATTGTATCGGTGCCATGTGCGATCACAATGCTTCTACCTTTATTTATCTCCTCTATAACAGCGTTTCCCACACTTTTCCATCTCTCAATGTTCATATTCTCGCTCAGAATCTGAAGTACCTCTCGCGGGTAAATATTGGCGAGTTCAAATATCTCGGGCACCATCTTTTCTAATTCTTCCGGTG
>QMUN01000130.1 GCA_003660605.1 Thermococci archaeon | reverse complement strand
TTAAAGAGATAAGAGTAAAAGAAGGAGAAAATGTCGATTCTGGCGACATAATAGCTGTTATCGGGTGAAATAATGATATTAGAATCTTTACTGGAGATATGGAGACTGAGCGGGATTTTCAACTTAACCCTGGGAAACATATTAATGTTTGGAATTGGGATAGGTCTGATATACCTCGGGATAAGATACAAGATGGAGCCGCTTCTTCTTGTACCGATAGGTCTTGGTGCTATACTGGCGAACATACCTCTTGCCGGTATTGCAGATCCGGAAGAGATCGGGGGAGTCTTGGGTATATTTGTCAAATATCTAATCAGCCTCGAGATCGTTCCGACTCTGATCTTTATGGGAATCGGTGCAATGACTGATTTCGGTCCCCTTCTGGCCGATCCAAAAACATTCCTTCTCGGAGCTGCAGCTCAGGTAGGTATATTTCTCGCGCTGTTGGGAGCAATGTTTTTGGGTTTTGTTCCTACAGAAGCAGCTTCTATAGGTATAATCGGAGGAGCTGATGGCCCGACAACAATTTATGTTACCTCTATATTGGCGCCTCACATACTGGGTGCCACTGCTGTTGCTGCATATTCTTATATGGCTCTAGTTCCCATAATACAGCCTCCCGTAATAAAAGCACTGACAACAAAAAAAGAAAGAATGATAAGAATGAAGCAGTTGAGGAATGTTTCAAAGAAAGAAAAGATGATATTTCCTATCATTGTAATCATAGTTGCAGGGATGCTGGTACCAAAAGCCATACCACTTATAGGAATGCTCATGGTAGGGAACCTTTTCAAGGAAAGTGGGGTAACGGATAGATTGGCAAAGGGGTCACGTGAAGAGCTCATGAATATAGTTACTATAATCTTGGGCCTTGGAGTTGGAAGCACAATGGCTGCCGATAAGTTCCTGAGAACAGAAACGATACTTGTAATGGTCCTCGGAATCTTTGCCTTTGCCACGGCAACGGCAGGTGGAGTCTTGCTCGGAAAGCTCATGAATATGGTATCAAAAGAAAAGATAAATCCAATGATCGGAGCGGCAGGTGTCTCCGCAGTACCGATGGCTGCAAGGGTTGTTCAGAGACTGGGAAAGGAAGCGGATCCGCAAAATAACTTACTGATGCACGCCATGGGGCCGAATATAGCTGGAGTATTGGGATCTGCAACTGCAGCGGGAGTATTGATAGCACTTCTGGGATAATTATGACAAAAAAAATACTTGAAGACGCAGATATTGGAAGAATCTCTATGTGTAAAAACGGAGACCCTTACGTAGTTCCGATATGTTTCGTTTATTTTGATGGAAGTATATATTTTCATTCAAAGAAAACTGGAAAGAAAATCGATTATATCAAAAGTAATCCAAAAGTTTGTTTTCAGATAGATGATCACGAAATTTCGCTCTCAAAGGATCCCTGCAAATCCACAATGAAGTACAGAAGTGCTATAATCTATGGGAAGGCAGAAGTTTTGAAAGACGAAAAGGATAAAATAAATGTTTTAAAGAAAATGATTGAAAAATACGATAAAAATAGTACTACATCTGGCCAAATAAAAGATGTTTCAGGGGTCGAAGTTTTCAAAATAAAAATTGAAGATATTACCTGGAAAAGCAATATCTAGTTTAGATAACTCCTTCTTCTCTGAATTTTTCTATTTCTTCCTTTTTATATCCTATTTCTTCCAGGATTTCAAAGTTATTTTCGCCCAATAGTGGGGGATGCAGTCTTATTTTTCCAGGACTATTTTTGAACTTTATTGGTACGCCTGTGAGTTTTATCTTTCCAGCTTTTGGATGCTCTATCTCGGAAACCATTTCTCTTGACAAAACATGACGATCAGAGAATATATCATTTAATTTATAGATCGGACCGCAGGGAATTCCAGCTTTGTTTAATATTTCAAGCCATTCTTTTCCAGTTTTTTTAGATAAAATCTCGTTCAGAATCTTAATAAGTTCCTCTTTGTTCTCGACTCTCTTTGCATTCGTAGAAAATTTTGGATCATCTGCTATATTTAATCCTATAGTTTCACAGAACTTTCTCCACAGAGAATCATTCCCAACAGCTATATTTATATAGATATCTTTTGTCTTGAAAGCCTGATAAGGAACTATCAATGGATGTCCAGAACCCATGGGTTTTGGAACTTCGCCAGATGCAAAGTATCTGCCGGACTGATAAGTTAACCAAGAAATTGTTCCATCGAGCATTGAAACATCTATATACTCACCTTTTCCCGTTTTGTCTCTTCTAAGCAGAGCTGCAAGAATTCCGATAGCTGCATACATTCCAGCTCCAACATCCGTAATAGCTACCCCTACCTTTATTGGCGGTCTGTTTTCTTCTCCAGTGATACTCATCAGACCTCCCATCCCCTGGATGACCTGATCAAATCCGGGTCTTAATTTATAGGGGCCAGTCTGTCCAAAACCTGAGATTGAACAGTAAACTATCTTTGGATTTACATTTTTTACCTCCTCAAAACTTAATCCAAGTTTTTCCATGACACCAGGCCTGTTAGTTTCAATCAAAACATCCGATATTTTAATTAATTTAAAAAGTATTTCCTTTCCCTTCTCACTTTTTAAATTCAATGTTATACTTTTTTTATTTCTGTTTATACTAAGGAAATACGCACTCTCTCCCTCGATGAAAGGTGGTCCCCACGCTCTACTGTCATCACCTTTCCCAGGTCTTTCTATCTTTATGACATCTGCGCCCATATCTCCTAAAAGCATGGTACAGTAAGGACCTGCAAGTGCTCTGCTCAGGTCCAGAACCTTTATTCCTTCTAACATTATATCACCATTATCCAATCAAAGGGTATCCTATAAAAGTTTTTCGAGAAAGATATTTAATCTTTTCTTTCCAATGCGATCGTATGAACAAAGCTAAAAGTATAATACCGAAGATAAAACAGATAAGATTTAAGGATGAACTATATATTTTTCCCTCATTTGAAAACTATCCAAGAGGAAAGGTGATGTTTGGTGAGATAATATACCCTGCGGATTATAGTTTTAAAACAAAGAGAAATCTTGATATAAGTTTAAAAGTCTGGAGAAAAAGGGTGGACATAAAGTTTGATAGTGATATATTATTAGAAGAGGAATCAAAATATAGTGTTTTTGCTCTCTGGAAAGAAAGAAATCTTAAAAGACTAAAAAAAATGCAGATAAACATTAAGACATTAAGGGGATGGAAAAATCCCATATATGTTACTAAAGGAGACTCCATAATATTAGAAATTGTTAATGGAGATAAAATAAAATTCGTTTTTAGTGAGTCTTCGTTGGAGATAGATGAAATATAACTTTTTCATGTAATTGTATTTTAATCGGAATTTTTTAGAAAATTCCAATAATATCTGTGATCAACGATAGATATTGTGGAGTAACCGAAAAGTATATAAATAAAAAAAACATAGAAAAAGAAGAGTTCCTAAAAGGGACTTAAGTAATTTAAAAGGAGGTTAAAAAAATGGCTGAAAAAGAAAAGAAACTGATGGTCGTCTACGGTATAGATGACAAGCCGCCGTTAATAGAATCGATATTTCTCGGATTTCAGCACTATCTGACAATGTTCGGGGCAACGATAATTATCCCCATAGTTATCGCTGGGGCTCTGGGAATGCCCACGCATGAACAGGGTATGCTGATCAGTACAATGTTCTTTGTTTCAGGGATATGTACATTGTTGCAGACCACATGGGGAAACAGGCTGCCAATAGTACAAGGAGGTACCTTCTCCTTCCTGCCCCCTATGTTTGCTATCGTGTTTTCTGCAGCTCTCTCTGGAGCTGGCTGGGAGATGAAGATGCAGTATCTTCAGGGTGCAATCATTATTGGCTCC
>QMUN01000129.1 GCA_003660605.1 Thermococci archaeon | reverse complement strand
TCACAAAACCTTCTAAAGAAATGCTTGAAGCTATTTTAAATGCTGAATTAGGTGATGACGTATACGGAGAAGATCCTACGGTCAACAAGCTTGAAGAGATTGCTGGTGAGAAGTTGGGCAAAGAGGATGCTTTATTAGTTACAAGTGGAACTCAGGGCAATCTGATAAGCGTGATGGCAAGTACAAGCAAAGGAGAAGAAGTCATCCTGGAATCGGAGAGCCATATATATTATTATGAAGTAGGCGGGATCGCTGCAGTGGCAAATCTTCTCGTGAAACTTATAAAAGGAAGAATGGGTGTTCTTGATCCTGAAGATGTGAAAGATGCTATAAGGCCCAGGAATATACACATGCCTATAACAACTCTAATATGCATCGAAAATACGCATAACAGAGCTGGAGGCACTGTATGGAAACCTGAGCAGATAAAGGCAGTCAGTGATGTGGCAGAAGACAGAGGATTGAAGCTCCATATGGATGGTGCAAGAATATTCAACTCTGCGGTAGCTCAGAACATAGATGTCAGGAAAATGACACGATATGTTGACAGTGTTATGTTCTGTCTCTCAAAAGGCCTGGCATGCCCCGTAGGGTCGATGATATGTGGTACTGAAGAGTTTATCGAAAGGGCAAGAAAATACAGAAAGATGTTCGGTGGAGGAATGAGACAGGCGGGCATTATAGCTGCACCTGGTATTATTGCACTGGAGAGCATGGTAGAACGGCTTAAAGAAGATCATGAGAATGCCAAAATACTTGCCAGAGGATTAAAAGATCTTAATTTCAAAATAGACCTAAAAAGAGTTCAGACGAATATAGTTGTTTTTGAGGTAGAGAATAGTGAAAAATTTATTTCTGAGATAAACAAACATGGAATAAAGGCTTCAAACTTTGGAAAGGGCAAAGTTAGAATGGTAACACATTATGGAATAAAAAAAGAAGATATAAAGTACGTCCTTGAGATCTTAGAGTCTATCTTTTAAATTTTATATACCCCATCCTCTTGTAAGGTTCGATTACCCCTATAACATCCTCCGGTCTTTGACCGCTCGCTTCTATAATCTCTCTTATATTTCTTTTGCCATCTACATATTTCATGATATCTCTGACAAAAGGATCATCAATATTTCTTAAGAATTCCTCTCTTCCTATATTTGTTATATGCCCCCCTTTGGTAATAATAGGGATCTCATCTTCCCACATTATTTTGCCTTTTTTCGCTTCTACTTTTGGGGGTTTTACAGTTTCCACTCTTTTCTCTGTTACAGCTTCTCTTTGTTTTGCTATTTCTTCTGCTCCGAAAAGCATTTCTAATCCATATTTTTCATTGAGAGGGTAAAATTCTTTTAAAACATTCAACTGCGTTTCTGTCAATCTGTGAAGGACTACTGTAGGCTTTTCACGCAACAGTTCCTGGACATTCTGAAGAGGTCCTCCCTTTTTCTTTCCTTCGTAAAATACTCCTATGATACTTTCATTTTCAATAAAAACATAACCCTCTTCTATCTCTCCTCTTGTTATGAGAATCTCCAGGTAACCTCTATCTTTAAATTTCTGTAAGACTCCTCCTAAGTCCACAAACTCTAAAGGAGACTCCAAAATAATTTCTCCTCGTGGTATATCCATGTGATCAACTCCTGATTGATATAATATCTCCATACAAATATTTAAATCTACCTATATTTAAACTTTTCTTAACATAAAAACTGAATAGAATTGTGTTTCTAACTCTTCAGTTAAAAAATATCTTGATGTAGGTTTTAACTACATCTACCTGTTCACGGGTAAGTTTTTATTTTAGTCCTTTCTATGAAGATCATGATCATTGTAATAGATTTCGGAAGTCAGTATACGCATCTCATATCGAGAAGAGTTAGAGAATTGGGTGTAAAATCAGAGATTATTTTTCCATTTACAGAGTTGGATGCTATAAAAAAAATGAATCCTGATGGAATAATACTTTCCGGAGGTCCAAACTCAGTTTACGACAAAGATGCTCCTCACCTCAATAACGATATATGGAACTGGATTTTGGAAGAAGACATACCTGTACTTGGACTCTGTTATGGTTTGCATCTCATTGCCAAGAGATTCAATGGCGAAATAGGAAAAAGTAAAAGGAGAGAGTACGGAGTAACATCAGTGACAATAAAAAAATCTGATAGGATCTTTGAAGGTCTTGAGAAAAAACAGAGAGTGTGGATGAGTCACGGAGATAAGGTTTTGAAACTTCCTGAAAATTTCGAGATCCTGGCTTCATCAGAGAACTGCAGATTTGCGTCTTTTCGTTATAAAAATATTTATGCTCTTCAGTGGCATCCAGAGGTAGTACATACTGAGAATGGAATGAAAATGCTAAACAATTTCCTTTTTAAGATATGCAGGTGCGAGAAAGACTGGGACATGGAAGATTTCATGAAAAAAACTATTGGGGATATTCGAAAAAAAATAGGAGATAAAAAGGCAATTATCGCCCTTTCTGGGGGTGTGGATTCTTCTATTGCTGCTGTGTTGACATCCAGGGCGATAGGAAAAAATTTAACAGCCGTTTTTGTGGATACAGGACTTTTGAGAAAAAACGAAGGAGAGCACGTGGAGAAAATATGTAAGGAATTTAAATTAAAATTTTTGAAAATAGACGCAAAGGACAGATTCTTTGAGAAGCTTAAAGGAGTCAAAGACACGGAAATGAAGAGAAAGATAATAGGAGAAGAATTTATAAGAATATTCGAGAAAGAAGCAAAAAAAGAAAATGCAGAGTTCTTAATTCAGGGAACTATCTACCCTGACGTAATTGAATCAGGATCAAAGACAGCGGATACAATAAAGTCGCATCATAACGTAGGTGGACTTCCAGAAAATGTTGATTTGGAGATAATAGAGCCCCTATCCTATCTTTATAAAGACGAGGTTAGAGAAATAGGAAAAAAATTGGGGATTCCGAATGAAATAATAAATCAGCATCCCTTCCCAGGACCTGGACTGGCTGTCAGAATTACCGGGGAAGTCAATGAAGAGAATATAAAAATATGCAGAGAAGCGTCTTATATCTTGGAAGAAGAACTTAAAAAGGCAGGAGTATTCTATGATCTCTGGCAGGCTTTTGCTGTCGTATTGGAAGACAGAGTTGTTGGAGTTGTAGGAGATCAGAGAAAATACGGAAGAATTGTAGCTTTGAGAATCGTAGAAAGTAAAGATGCAATGACAGCTAACTTTGCAAAACTAAATTGGAATCTTTTAGAAGAGATCTCTACGAAGATTACAAATGAGCTTCCTGAAGTTGTGTCTGTAGCATACTTTATATCAAATAAGCCGCCGCAAACGATCGAACCCTGTTAGAGTTTCTCAAGAAATTCGCACGTTTTGCATATATCTTCTATCGTAGGTTCGCCACATCTCTCGCAGTATCTAACTTTTTTTGCCAGATTCTTTGCTATTAAAGGATAGATCTTGTCATAAGATCTTAAAAGTGAATATTTCGTCGTTGGCTGCTCTAACTCCATCTTGTTTAGGAACTCTCTTATATTATTTCTATAAGCCTCTCCTGCATATGGGCACCTAGAAAACCCTACCTCTATATTATTCGAAAGAGCATAAACAACATTTTCCTTTTCTGGGACCTCTCTCAACGGTTTTATTCTCGGGACAAATCGTCCGTCAGAGTAGAGATAGTACGATCCAGTTCTTCCAAACCTAGATATATCCCCCCTGAGAAAGTTCATAAGTATTGTCTGAACTTCGTCGTCAAGATTATGTCCCATAGCTACTTTATTGCATCCTAGTTCTCTTGTTTTTTTATTCAATAAATACCTCCTGAAAACACCGCAGTATGAACATGTACTTAGTTTGCGATCCCTCTTTGCTATCTCATCCATAGAATGTCCCAG
>QMUN01000128.1 GCA_003660605.1 Thermococci archaeon | reverse complement strand
CTATAGAATTGAGAGTCTTATAAAATAATTTTTTTAAAAATCTTAATTTAAGAGATCTAAAATAAGAAATCTAATTTTTAAGATTCTATCAATAGAGTCTATAATAGTATATATTAAATCCTGTGATCAAAATGAGAGTACAAAAAATTTTTGCACAGATACTAAGATATCATCATATGTGTATACATTGCAAGAATAGCAACAAGTGATGTTACGACTGCGATATCAGAATTTCATCCTAATAGAAAAGCTTTTATCTTTCGCTGTCCTTAAAAAAGTAAAAACTAGAGAGGTAGAAAATATGGAAGATACTAAAATCCCAACTCAACGAAGATTAAGAAACATTAGACTCAATATTTACGAATTGAAGAGGAGGATGATCTATCTAGAGGCTGCAGTTGAGGAAAATCGAAAGCTCATTGAGAAGATTGCTAAGGAGATTCCGAATCTAACAAAGAGAAAGGAAAAATAAACTTAAGATTTTCTACACTGCGATATTTTAAAAAGAGGTGAAAATCGTGAAAAATAGAAAAGAAATTGAAAAACTAAATATTGTTGTGGATTTATCCATTATTACAACAAAGTTAAGTAATTTACGTAGAAAATGGTCTTCGAGTACTGTTCGCAGTATCTTAATTCGTGAAGAACAGGAGAGTATCGTCGAAGAGATCGATAAGATCTTCAAAGATCTTGAAGAGAAAATCATAGCCCTCAAAAGGATTAAATAAAACTATGTCAGGATAGCTTTTTTTACTGTTTTAACTGGGTTATAAACTATTAAAAAATCTATAATAGAAACATATTTATATTAGAGAATATATTATTTTAATAAAGGATGAAAAAATGCAAAAAACATACAGAGCCACATACAAGAGAGGAAAAGAAATACTCGATCATTATCATTCCATAACTAAGATTAGAGATGGTGAGCTAAAACTGGGAGAACTTCCAATAGTTATGGCGAGAAGGGTTATATTTTATAATCTCTGGTCATCTATAGAAAAACTGGTAGGAAAGGCTGCACACTCTATAGTTCTCAGCATGGGAAAGCCTCAGGGCATATCTTTTGCAGAGAATCTAGAGAAATATATTGGACATGAAAAAAAGGATCTGGATACAGCGATGGATTTTCTGTGCAACGAGACATACGCCATAGGATGGGGTGCTGTGGAGATAGAACTGAGAGATACAGATATAGAAGTGAGATGTGAAGAGGGATTTCCTGTTGGAAAAGAGTATGTATTGATAAACAAGGTTTCATCTATTCCCGTAGACTCATTTTTCCTTGGATATTTTCATGGTTTCTTTGAAACTTATTTTAAAGAGAGATATACCTCTGAAGAAGTAATGTGTGTCGGCATGGGAGACAGAATGTGCAAATTCCTGTTTAAAAAAATATGATCTAAGCTTTTTCGTTCAATATTTCCATAATTTTATCTATTCTTATTCTCTCCTGTTCCATTGAATCTCTATCCCTCAGAGTTACGGTATCATCATCCAATGTGTCATAATCGATCGTTATACAGTAGGGAGTTCCTACTTCATCCTGTCTTCTGTATCTTTTACCAATAGATCCTGTATCGTCATACATTATCGAGAACTCATTTGAGAGAAGTTTATAAACCTCTTTAGCTTTTTTAATAAGTTCTTCTTTTTTCATCAGGGGGAATACAGCACAGTAATAAGGTGCTACATTTTTTGGGAGCTTCAGAACTGTCCTCTCTTTCTTTTCATATCCAAGATCTAACAAAGCCCAGAGATTCCTGTCCCCACCAAAACTCAGCTCTAGAACGTGAGGGATAAACTTTTTTCCATCTACATTTATCATAAGATTTTCCTTAGAGATTTTTTGATGTCCCGAAAGGTCATGATCTGTTCTGTAGTGTATTCCTCCCATCTCTTTAAATCCTCCAAGACTCTCGATATTTAACTCAAAATCCCAGTGAATCTTGTTGTAGAAGGCTTTTTCTTTTTCATCCAACTCTCTAAATCTAAACATCTCTCTTGGCAATTTCAGAGTTTCTAAGTAAAAATCCTGAATTTTAGCCATGTAATAAAGATAAAACTTTGGCAGATCCAGATCTTTGCATTTTACTTCTCTGATCTCTTTTCCCCTATCCTCTATGGAGTATATTCTCAACTTCTTGTCTTTCACCGATTCAAAATCTTCATGCTCGTTTACTCTGTCAGGATCGAAGAATATCTGAAGTTCGGCCTGGTGAAACTCTCTTAATCTATAGAAACCCTGTCTTGGAGATATCTCGTTTCTAAAAGCTTTTCCAATTATAGCAAGCCCTAAAGGGAGTTTATTTCTCAGCGTTTTAAAAGATCTCTTAAAAGCTAAATACGCACCCTGAGCAGTTTCAGGTCTTAAATAGGCTTCTTTGGTGGATTCCCCAGCACCCAACTCTAACTTGAACATAAGATTAAAAAATTTGGCACTGAGACTCCCCCCGCATTGAGGGCATTTTAAATTATTATCCCTCATAACTTCATTTATCTCCTCTAAATTCATTCCCTCAGAAGAAATTTTTAAATTTTCTTCAATTAACTGATCAGCTTTAAATCTTGAGTGGCATGAACTGCATTCTGCAAGAGCATCATTAAAACTTTCTAAATGTCCTGACGCTTCAAAAACTTCTCTTGGCAAGATATTTGTTGTAGAAATTTCGTGAAAGTTTGGACTTAAGCTTAGAAAGTGTTTTCTCCACGAATTTTCCCATGAGTTTTTCATTCTCGTTCCTAGAGGTCCATAATCCCATAATCCTGCTACACCTCTGTATATTTCGGCAGAAGGAAAAAGAAATCCTCTTCTCATACAGATATCCATTATCTCTTCACTTTTCATTTATTCACCTTTGTCTTTAATCTTTGAATCATCTATGGTATAAAGCAAATGATTTATAAAAAGATTTGCTTATAAGGTTTAATGTGTGAAGTTTATCCACCTTCAGAAGACACATTCTTACTTCTGGAAGCCTTGGAAAAGGAGGGAATAAAGGATAAAGAATGTTTAGAGATAGGAGTAGGATCAGGAGTAATTACAGAGTTTCTTGCAGAGAATAATAATGTTGATGGTATTGATATAAATCCCAAAGCAATTGAGATCACCAAGAATAAGTGCAAAAATTGCAGGATTTTTTACAGTGACCTTTTTTCCGATGTTAAAAAGAAGTATGATGTTATAATTTTTAATCCTCCGTATGTTCCAGAAGAAAGAAGATTTGATAGTATTTTTGACAGATCATGGCATGGGGGGAAGAATGGAAGAGAAGTAATAGATAAATTTCTTGATCAGTTTGATAGTTTTTTAGATAATGGTGGGAAGATGTATCTCCTTCACTCCTCTCTCTGCGATCCGAAGAAGACTCTAAGAATATTGAAAGAAAAAGGTTTTAAAACTGAAACATTGAAGAGCAAAAAATTATTCTTTGAAGAGCTTACAGTTATAAAAAGTGAGAGAGATAGTAATATTAAAGGTGATTAGATGAAGAGAGTAAAGGTTAGGAAAGGTAATAATGTTTATGAGGGGATCGAAATACCTTCTGTTGATGAAAAATATCTTGTTTTAAAGCTCGATAATGGATATAATATAGCGTTCAGAAGAAACGAGATCAATGTAGATATTATAGGGGAATTTGAAAAAAAGAGTAAAAAAACAGAGAAGAAGATAAGATATAGGAAAGAATTAAGAGATGTTTCCATAATAGGGACAGGGGGAACGATAGCCTCAAAAATAGATTATACTACGGGCGCTGTTTATCCTGCTTTTTCACCGGAAGAATTAGAAAAGATGGTGCCCGAGATATTTGAACTCGCCAATATTTACCCGCGAGAGGTACTTCAGATTCTGAGCGAGAATATGAACATTGAGAGGTGGAAAAAGATTGGAAACGCTGTTATAGAGGAGATAAATAAAGGTAGAAGCATTGTGAT
>QMUN01000127.1 GCA_003660605.1 Thermococci archaeon | reverse complement strand
TGCACAGGCTTGCCAATGAGATGTCAGATCTTATGTGCGGCAGAACTACACATCCAATAACACTGATCCCTGGAGGATTTACTGCGATCCCTTCCGAGAAGCAGCTCAGGAATCTTAAACAGAAACTTATAGACATTATTCCAGTATGCGATGACGTCATCCAAACAGTACTGGATAATATATATATGTTACCTGATTTCAGCAGGGAGACAGAATACATAGCCCTTACAACTGATGATGAATATGCATTGTATGATGGTGTTATAGGATCGACAGATACTGGCAGACATCCCATAGAAGAGTACGAGTCTATAGTCAACGAGTTTGTAGTACCTCATTCAACTGCCAAGTTTACGAGGCACGCTCGGGAATCTTACATGGTTGGTGCTTTAGCAAGATTCAATCTTAACTCAGATCAGCTGACACCATTGGCGAAGAAATGCGCCAAAAAGTTTGGATTGAAGGCTGTCAACTACAACCCCTTCATGAACAACGTTGCTCAGTTGATTGAATACTACCATTCTGTAGAAGACTCCATTGCTCTCATCGATAAACTTCTGGAAAGAGGTCTGAAAAAGAAAGATAATACAAAATATAAAGTAAGAGGAGGAAGAGGTATAGGTGCAGTAGAGGTTCCGCGTGGCATACTGTTTCATGATTATACATACAATGATCAGGGGATTTGTACAAAGGCTAATCTTGTCATACCCACCAATCAGAACCACAATAATATAACAAAGGATATGGAGATTTTTGCACCTATGCTCCTGGATAAATCTGAGAAGGAGATTGAACTGAATCTTGAGATGCTCGTGCGCGCATATGATCCCTGTATATCGTGCTCGACACACTATCTCAAAGTAGAGTTCAAGAGATGAATGATGAAAAAAAAGAATCTAGCGGTAATAGCCGTCGGCAACGAGCTCATGGGGGACGATGGTATCGGTCCTGCTATACTGAATGCTTTATTCAGAGAATCACTACCCGAAGGTGTAGATTTAATTGATGGGGGTACAGGCGGCATGTCGTTGCTGCATATTATGAAGGACTACAATCGAGTAATTTTCATTGATTCTGGAGATTTTGGTGGTGCACCTGGAGAGATCAGGGTCTTCACTCCAAGGGATGTTCATTCGATAAAAAAAATGCGTAGATACTCGTTACACGAGAGTGATCTCATAGAGATCATTCACATATCACAAAAAATAGGGGAAGCACCTGAGATTATAATGATAGTGGTTGTTCAGTCAGGAAAGATAGGAATTAATACTTCGTTATCGTCAGAAGTTATCAATGCTGTACCCCGAGCAGTGAGGGAAGTGATTTCGCAGATAAAAAGAATAATGGTATAGCGGTATCTATCTTTTAGTTATCAGAATCCTTATTCTATGGACAGATGCTTCCGCTTTGTCTGAGATATCTGAGATTATATCTATTATCTTTGTAGTGTAATAAAGGGATACTGGATCGATCTCCTTAAAGTCAAAGAATGAATTTCTTAGGGTAAATTGGATCCTATCTATCTCTCCTTCTAAACTTTCTACAGTTTTTATATATTTCATAACATCATTTATCTCTTTTTTCATAAAGATCGTTTCGATTACATCCTTAAACTCCTTTACAGCATTTACATACGCCTCTGCAATTTTTACATTGATATCCATAATTTTTTTCATGTACTCTACCATTTTTAAGGGGATACTGCTTGTTTCTTTTATAAGCAGCCACTGAGCAAGATTCTCTGCTTGATCAGCAATTTTATCCTGATGATTTATCAGATCAAGAATATCCCCCCTACTTACAGGCATGAAGATTCCTGAAGGCAGCTTTTCCCTCATTTTCGCCTTTAAATTATCTGCATCTGTTTCAAGATCTATAACTTCCTTACATAACTCTTCCATTTTAGTATAATCTCTCTCGAAAAACAAAGTGAATGCTACATTAAGTTCTTCAATAGCTTTTTTAGTTATCTCCGCATGTTTCACTATGGGATCAAATGGAGATTTTATGAATATTTTTGTCAGGGGGTTTGTGGTCATTTTATCACCTATGTTATACCTACGAGTATCTTAAATATAAAAATTGTCATCAAAGCTGCTGATGGGATTGTTATTGCCCATGATATTACTATATTTTTTATGACTCTTAAATCTATGGCTTTCAGTCCCCTGGCAAGTCCAACACCAACGACACTTCCTACGACTGCGTGTGTCGTCGAGATAGGTAATCCCATCTTAGATGCGATCAGGACAGTTGTAGCAGCTGAGAAATCTATCGTAAATCCTCTCGTATTTGTTAGTTCCGTTATTTTTCTGCCTACTGTATCTATGACTTTATATCCCCATGTGGAGATACCGAGCACAATTCCCAAACCACCGATGATCAGGAGAAAAAACGGTACTTCCACAGATGAAGAAATTTCATTAGTTTTTGTTATCGTGTAAATAGTAGCTACAGGACCTATCGCATTGGCAACATCATTAGCTCCCTGAGAGAAGGCAACATAACATGATGTAAAAACCTGGATCCATCTGAATGTCGATTCTACACTTTTTATTCCATTAGAGGTATTACTGTAAAATCGTAATATTAGAAAATATCCTCCTGCCATCGCGAGAATGCCTATAATTCCCGAGTAAAAAATAGCAGTTATTTCAGAGATCTCCAAGTTTTTTCCCAAAGGAGTTTTGAAAAGAAAAGAAAGAGCGATCGTAAAAAAAGCAAGTCCTATAAAGGTAGGAGCTACAATCTTGCATCGTTTAATTGGACGTTTCGAGTTGAAAATAGTGTTATGCAATATACTGAAGACTACAAATGCGAGTACGCATCCAAACATGGGAGAGATTATCCATGCTGCAGTTATCTCTCCAACCTTTATCCAGTTTATAGCTCCTCCTGCTACGATTCCAAATCCCAGAAGACCACCCACTATTGAGTGCGTGGTAGATACAGGAAGTTCTTTCCATGTAGCTATAGTGATCCACACACTTGCTGCGAGCAGCGCAGAAAGAGCCCCGTATATCACGATATTAGTAGATAAACTTGATGGATCCACTATTCCTTTCCTTATAGTTTCTGTAACATGACACCCAACAAATACAGCTCCAAGAAAGTTGAGTATTCCTGCGATTATTATTGCCTGTTTCATCGTTATAGCCTTGGCACCGACAGCAGAGGCCATAGAGTTGGCTACATCATTTGCACCTATATTCCAAGCCATATACAGCCCTACCAAAACTGCAATTATAAGCCAGATCAGCATTAAAAGAACATAAGTAATACGTTATAAAAGTTTTTGTATTTCTATGTTGAAAGAGATCTGAGGTTGATCCCAATAGCATGATTTATAGTGTATAAATTATTGTGTATAAAATGTTTATTCTCTTGATATACTCGGAGATTATGATCTATCACGACAACAAGATTTTTATACACAAGACGCAATCAAGAGAACATGAAAAAGAAGGTGATTATACTTTTAGCTATGTTGTTATTTTCTGGTATTTATGCCCAAGAAAAAGTAATTACAGTTAAATATTACTTTGTCGAAGGATGCCCCTACTGTGAAGTGGTAAAATCGATAATTGATGAAATAGAGAAAGATTATCCCAATATAGAAGTTGAAAGAATGAATGTTTATAAGTCGTCTGTGTGGATGAACGAATTTTTGAGTTACGATTTCTGGAAAGTACCGGCCATAGTTATCAACGAAAAAGCTAAATTCCAGGGGGATGAAGAGATCACAGAAGAGACCATGAGAAGGACGATAGATGACTATCTCAGCTCATACAATAAAGGAAGCTCTTTTTTCGAAAGAGGAAAGAGTTATTATGAGAAAAAAGAATACAAAAAAGCCAAGATATATCTGGAAGAAGCAAAAAATCTCTTTGAAAATGGTAACTTTGATACAAACTCAACAGAAGATATGCTCGAGGACTGTAATAGTTGTATAGAAGCGTATGATCTT
>QMUN01000126.1 GCA_003660605.1 Thermococci archaeon | reverse complement strand
CTCTTGGGGTTGGATCATCCTCGGCGGGTTCGCGAATGAAATGAGTGGGCCCGACGGGATTTGAACCCACGACCACTCGGTTATGAGCCGAGCGCTCTACCAAACTAAGCTACGGGCCCAACGCCGTCAGCCGGATTTGAACCGACGACCGTCCGGTTAACAGCCGGATGCTCTACCTAACTAAGCTATGACGGCATATGATAAAACACTCTAAGTTGCATATAAAAATTTTTCGTTAAGCCAAAATATAAAAAAGAAAAAAAGTTTATCCGAAAAGGGCACCGAGTCCCTCCAAGGCTTCTTCTTCAGAAACTTTTTCTTCCTCTTCCTTCTCTTCTTTTTTGGCTTCTTCTTTCACTTCTTCAGAGGGTGCTGTAGTTGCTGCTGGAGCTACCATCTGTTGAGATTTTATGGCTTCATCGATATCCACACCCTCCAGTGCTGACACCAACGCCTTTACTCTTGTCTCATCAACATCAACACCGGCAGCTTTTAGTATCCCTGTCAGTGCTTCCTCATTTATTTCTTTTCCGGCAGAATGAAGAATCATTGCTGCATATACATACTCCATTTGATTCACCTCTATTTTATTTTAGACGAAATAGTTAAAGCATCTTTATATGCTTTACTCAGTATTATTCCTACAGTCTCTTTATTAACTAAATTCAGCTCCAAGGCTAAAGAAACAGCTTCTCTATGAGCTTTTCCTATAAGGATACCTATCGTCTCTTTATTAGTTATTCCTGCATAAAGAGCGAGGTTCATAGCCTCATTATATGACTGTATCACACTGTTTTTAATCTGTTCATCATCCACTTTTAAAACATCTGCTAAAAAAACTTTATCATCTTCATACGTGGCAATCAAATTGAGACCTACCTCCATAGGTTGGATCCCGAGTTTCGTCAAGACACTCGCCAGATCCTTTGAGATTGCATCTTCTTTTTTTGCCACAACGGTATCTTTCTTTACATAGATCTTCCCCTTCTCTACCTGAGCAGGTATCCCCACTTTCTGCAGTTCACCTATCATCGGCCCTGGTGGAAATCCTGTATCTCCTTTTGGAACAACAATGTCCTGTGGCGCTACCTCTCCACCCTTTGCAGGTGCAGGGGTTTTACCCCTCTCAAGCAACTTACAAAGTCTGAAGGAATCCATATTGGTGAAAATAAATCCTGTGTTCTTATTTATATAATTTTTTATGTCTTTTTTTCCTAATGCACGTTTCATCAATGTATTCCTGGTCACTCTGATCAATAATTTATTCCTAAGTTTACTTCTCATTTGCTGCATTTGCTTTGCAGGGATGTTGTCGATATTCACAACGCCAAAAACTTTGTACTCCTTTAAGAGCTTTTTTAACTCCTTTATTTCATTTTTCTTCCACTCAGATACCATCAGATCACCTTTATAGTGGGACCCATCGTTGTTTTTACATACACCGATCTCAGAACATTCATTCCTTCATACTTCCTTTTTACAGCGTTTAAAACAGCCATTCCATTCTCCACAATTTTATCGTCATCCATCTTTTCATTTCCTATAATCGCTTGGACTATTGGAGTATCCCTTGTGTTTATTCTTATCGAATTCTTCAATTTTTCAACTATGGGATCTAATGGTGCTGTAGGTGGAACTATTACTGGCATCTTGTTTCTTCTTCCCAACACAGGACCAAGAACCTTTCCAATAAGAGGCATCATATCAGCCTGTGCAATGAAAAAGTCGTATGCGTTTGCCATCTTTCTTGCTTTTCTTTTGTCTTTAGAGATACTCTCCAGCTCTTTCTTGGAGAATATCTGAAGTCCAAGTTTTTTTCCTCTTATAGCCATGTCTCCTTCTGCAAAAACTCCGATCTTTACGTCCTTCCCTTTTCCATGCGGAAGTACCAGTTCTTGCCTCATCTTGTTCTTCGGATCTTTAAAACTGACATCTTTCAGATTTATTACAATGTCAATCGATTGTGTGAAGTTTCTCGGCTTTCCTTTCTTCTTGGCCTCCTTCACCGCTTTTTTTAATGCGTCTAACATTCAATCACCCAATAATTTCTTCGTATTTTCCTTCATCTATCTCTTCTATCACCTGTTTTGGATTTTTGCCATCCACGTTAACACCAATGGAGAGACAAGTTCCCAAAACTTCCTTTACATTACTCTTTATATCCTCAGAGAGCATTCCTTCTCTTTTCATTTTTGCTATTTTTAAAACTTTCTCTATACTCATATCTCCTACTATTTCTGATCCAGGTTTCTGGGAACCTTTCTCAAGATTGAGTTCTTTCAGGATCAGAGAGGACGTAGGTGGTGTTCCTACGACTATCTCAAAGTTCTTTTTTTCGTCCACTATGATCTTGACAGGCACTTTCATTCCCTCAAAATCCTTTGTTTTTTTATTAATTTCCTCTATGATCTTGCCTATGTTGATGCCCAAAGGTCCAAGAGCAGGACCTAATGGGGGGCCTGCCGAAGCCCTTCCTCCATCAACCAAACTTTCTATAGTCGTTTTAGCCATTGTCTCACCTCTTTTCAATCATCCTTACATAATCACCCTTAACAGTTATGGGGATCGGAACTGCAGCATTTAAAAGCTCTACGGTAAGTTCTTCTTTTGATTCATCAACTCTGACCACCTTGGCTTTTTCTCCTTTGAATGCTCCACCTATAATCTCTACAATATCTCCTTTCTCGATCCCTGTTACCGTTGGTTTTGCCTCCAAGAAATGCTCGATTTCGTCTAAATCCACTTCTCCCTCAAGAATCCCCCTTATATTATGGATACCCTGAATAGCTTCTTCCACAGCCCCAACATCCTCTGCTTCGATAAATATATAACCCTTTAAAGGTTCGGGAGCTAATATCGAAAAGATATCTATATTCTTGTGTATTATTGCTGTTTCAAGCATGGATGCTACATTCTTCTCCTGATTCACAGTAACTTTTAAAGTAAATATCTTAGATTTTTGCTCGTCCATTGAAATCACGCATATCTCAAAATTAATTCAGCTATAAGCATTACCAAGAAACCTAAAGCACCTATAAGGACTATGCCCAATCCCGTAATCTTAGAAGTCTGAGTATACTCTGTTTTGTCAGGTTTTTTAGAGAGTCTCCAGACCCTCCTGCTACTTTTAAAAAATTCTGAGAGTTTTCCTTTGATATCCATTGTATTCACCTTACAGGAAGTCTATACCGAGATCGAATCTCTCTCCTTCCTCACCTATATACATCTCTGATCTTTTCGGACCCAAAATATATGGAGAACTTACACCTGAGACAACAACCATAACACGCAGCGCGTTCTTCAGTTCTTCGTCTATCTGTGCACCCCAGATTATCTGAGCCTCTGGATCAAGTTCGTTGGAGACTATCTCCACTACCTTTTCAGCCTCTTCTAATTTCATATCTGATGAACCTGTAACGTTCACGAGAGCCCCTGTAGCCCCTGATATATCTATATCTATCAGTGGAGAGTGCAAAGCATCTTCTACCGCTTCTACTGCCCTATTTTCTGTATCGCTTTCTCCAAGACCTATCATAGCAACTCCGCCGTTTCTCATCACCGACTTCACATCTGCGAAATCCAAATTTACAAGACCTGCCTTTGTTATAAGATCTGTTATTCCCATAACAGCCCTGATCAGAATGTCGTCCGAAACTTTAAAAGCTGCTGATATTGGTAATCCAGGCGCCATCTCAAGAAGTTTATCATTCGGAATAACTATTACCGTATCCGCAGTTTTTCTTAGATTTTCCAATCCTCTTTCTGCATTTCTCTGTCTTCTTATACCCTCCACAGTAAATGGAATTGTTACTATGGCTACAGTCAATGCTCCAATTTTCTTTGCTATTTCTGCTATGATGGGAGCTGAACCCGTACCTGTGCCTCCTCCCAAACCGCAGGTCACAAAAACCATATCTGCTCCTTCCAACGTATCTTTAATGAGTCTTTCATCTTCTCTGGCAGCTTCTTCTCCAAGTCTCGGATCATTTCCAGCTCCGAGACCTTTTGT
>QMUN01000125.1 GCA_003660605.1 Thermococci archaeon | reverse complement strand
TCAGTATCTCATAAAAAATCCAAATGATATAAACTCTTATGATTGTATCATCAAAGAGATAGTAGAGGAATCCGAAGCTATAGTAACATTTGGATCTCTTTCTTCTATTATAGACCTTTGTGGTGATGACGCTATCAAACACGTAGAAGAATGGAACAAAATGTTCAATGCTAATAATGCTATAGGGGTATATAACTTCACAAACTGGCCATACTCAGAAGAGGTAAAAACTAAATTAAATGAGATAATGAATGCTGTTATCAGGGTAGGAGGTATAGGTGAAAGGGTCATTTTAGGTCAGTACTACGGTATCCTGAAGGCAGATTGGCTGGAAAAAGCAAAAGGAAATTTGATGTTCAAGATAGCTGAACCTGGAGGGGTAAAAGCCTTTATCCCAAAAGTTTTGGTTACAGGACCTTTCAATGCCGGAAAATCTACATTTGTTCGTTCATTATCAACTAGATCCGTATCTGTGGACAGAATGGGGACTACTGTAGCTCTCGATAAGGGACATATAGAGTATGAAGATATAACTGCCGATATTTTCGGAACACCTGGGCAGGAGAGGTTTGATCCCATCCTTAAATTTATAGCGAATGAAGCGATGGGTGTATTTTTGATCATAGATTCTACAAAGCCAGAATCTTTTCCTCGCGCCAAGTCAATGCTTGAAAAAACAAGAGCAAAGGGTCTGCCTTTGATAGTAGTGGCAAATAAGCAGGATATCAAAAATGCATTAAGTATCGAAGAGATCAGGGAAAAAATGAAACTACCAGAGTCAATAGAGATCGTACCCACAGACTCTGTAAAGAAAAAAGGAATTTTTGAAGCTTTTGAAATCCTGATAAAAAAGATTGAGAGGAGTGATGAAGGATTTTAGTACAACCACAATATTTATAAAGGTCTCTATAAAAAGATGTTAGAAATTCTTTGAGCGAGCAGATAATGCGCTGAGTTCAAAGGTGATAACATGAAAAAATTGAATAAAACTAATCCGAGGTTAATCAAGCTCGTAGAAAATTTGAGGAATAAAGGGTATAAAGACAGCGTGAACCTTTGGGTAGATATTTCTAAGAGATTGTGCAGACCTACAAGAAAGATGCCTGAAGTAAATCTATGGAAACTTGATATGCATACAAAAGATGGGGATGTTGTAGTAGTGCCTGGAAAAGTCCTGGGGGATGGAAACTTAGGACACAAAATTACAGTTTCCGCATTGAAATTTTCAAAAAAAGCTTACAATGAGATAATAAAGAATGGAGGAGATGCTATTACAATAGAGGAACTTGTGGAAAGGAATCCGCAGGGAAAGAATGTAATTATAATGGAGTGATCATATGATTATAGATGGAGAGAACTTGATTTTGGGAAGGACGGCGTCTATCGTCGCCAAGAAACTTCTCAATGGAGAAAGTATCACCATAATCAATGGAGAGAAGATTGTAATAACAGGAAATGAAAAAGAGATATTCGAAAGATTTAAACATAGATTGAAGCTGAAAAATCTTGCCAATCCGAGAAAAGGACCAAATTACCCAAAGAGTTCTGAAAGGATAGTGAAAAGAACGATCAGAGGGATGCTGCCTTATAAAAAACCCAAAGGGAGGGAAGCATTGAAAAGATTGAAGATATATGCAGGAATTCCTGAAGAGCTTAAAGATCGTGATGTAATAAAATTAAAAGATGCTGAGTTGAATAAAGAGAGATCTTTAAAGTATGTAACAATAAAAAAACTGTCTGAATACTTAGGAAGTGGATAAAATGGAAAAAATAGTCCAGTCATCTGGAAAGAGAAAATCAGCAATTGCAAGAGCTGTAATAAAAGAAGGAAAAGGTAATATGAGGATAAATCATAAGCCATTAAATATTTATAAGCCTGAATTTGCAAAAATGAAGATAATGGAGCCGTTAAGACTAGCGGGCAATGTTGTAAATAAGATAGATATAGATGTGAAAGTTGAAGGAGGAGGAGTCATGGGTCAGGCTGAAGCTGTGAGAACAGCTGTTGCAAGGGCGCTCATAGATTGGACACAGGACTCGACTCTTAAGGATACTTATATGAAATATGATAAAGTAATGTTGAAAGGTGACATAAGAAGAACAGAGCCCCACAAACCAAATGCTTCTTCAAAAGGACCAAGAGCAAAAAAACAGAAATCTTACAGGTGAAAAAATGATAATTCCTGTTAGATGTTTTACGTGCGGAAAGCCTATAGGGCATCTCTATGCCAAGTACAGAGAAAGAATAGAAGCAGGTGAAAATCCAAAAAAAGTCCTGGATGATCTGGGACTGGAGAGATACTGCTGCAGAAGAATGATCTTGACACATGTCGAGGGCATAGATGAAATCTTAGAGTATAGTGTTTAAGGGGCCGTAGGGTAGTTTGGACCATCCTCTCAACCCGGGGCGTTGGTGACTCGAGTTCAAATCTCGGCGGCCCCACCATTTCAAAGGTGATAAGTTGGAAATAATTGAAGATATATTTGTAAGAAAGGTCTATAAGAAAAACAAAAAAAATCTGCTGGAAGTGGACATATTCTCCACAGGAAGTTATGGAAAGAGCAGTATTGTTAGCGAATGGAGTATAGATGACATAATTGAAGTTGTGCTTCCAGAATTAATAGGTTTCAGTGTTCTTGAACAAAAACCAATAGATTCTATTTTAGAAGAGATAACTGATCACCCCGAAGTAAGATTTGCATTCTCAATGGCATCAGCTAAAGCGGCCTCTAATTTCTATGGCTTGCCGTTGTACCAGTATCTGGGAGGAATATTTGCCAGAGATATTCCAAAGATAATCTACAAAGATAAAGTTTATGATCATGAAATGAATTTGTTGAAAAATAATACAGAATTAAATCCAATTCCTCTGGATACATTATCCAGAATTAAAATAGAGCGGGAAAGAGGAGGAAATGCGATAAAATACGTTGAAGATGGCGTCTGCCATCTGGCAGTAGGATTTAATATAGGATATATAAAAATAGAAGATATGGCAGAGATAAATGAACTTTTAAGGATTCATGAAGATCTGAACAGAATGGAGGAGATATAATGAGCAATGAACTGTTAGCACCCCTTGAAGAGTATCTTGTATCTGGGATTCACATAGGTACACAGCAAAAAACAGGATATATGGATAAGTATATATTTAGGGTGAGAAAAGACGGATTGTTTGTTCTGGATGTTAAAGTAACAGATCAGAGAATAAGAGATGTGGCAAAATTTTTGGCAAAGTTTGAGCCTCATAAAATTCTTGTTGTCTCTACAAGAGTATATGGGCATACTCCCGTACGTGCCTTTGCAAAAGCTACTGGGGCTAAATGCGTTACGGGAAGATTTGTACCTGGAATGTTGACAAATCCAAGATGTAAAGATTATATGGAACCGGATGTTCTTCTTCTTACCGATCCGCGAGCTGATAGACATGCTTTAAAGGAGGCTGCAGAACAGGGCATACCTGTAGTTGCTCTCTGTGATACAGAGAATATGCTTATAAATGTTGATATAGCGATTCCTACTAATAATAAAGGTAGAAAGGCTCTGGCACTCGTCTATTATCTTCTGGCGAAGGAGTATTTAAGGAATAAAGGGATGCTTAAAGAGGATGAAGAACCAAGTTTTACCATAAATGACTTCAGATCTATATAGAAAACTTTTAATCTTTATTTTTTTATAATAATAGATAGGCGGGGGTTGCCGAGCATGGCCAAAGGCGCCGGACTTAAGATCCGGTTTCGAAGGAATACGAGGGTTCGAATCCCTTCCCCCGCACCTTTTCTTTCGCCAACAGACAGATGTAAGCTTTGCTTACATCCAAGTGATTGCGAAAACGTGCACGAAAAGAGAAATAGCCAGAATTAGATAAATTTATTGAAGTTCTCCTTTTAAAAAAGCTGCACCAAAAAAGAAACAAAAATAATTATTTAGAAAGGAAGAAGTAAAACACATAATGCTGAAGGAAATATATCAAGTGATAACGCGATTTTTAGTTTAATATAACTTCAAAATATTCTGAAC
>QMUN01000124.1 GCA_003660605.1 Thermococci archaeon | reverse complement strand
GTATTAGATCACCTTCTCTTTTTATTTTCTCTGAAGAAGCATCAAGCTCCATTATATCTTTTGCTATTAAAACAGCATAATCTGCAATCCTCTCAATGTTTTTTATTGCTATTAAATTAGGGATCATTTCAAAATTGTTGCGGAATTCAAGTTTTCTTGCAACATTCGAGTTTCTGGAGGCCTCGGAGATCTCTCTTACGGCAAAGAAATACAATTTGTCGACTTCGTTATCTCTCTGTATTATATTTTCTGCAAGAGATTTATCGAATTTTTCGTTTAACTTTATAGTATCTTCAAGCATTGAGCTCGTTAAATTTATTATCCTGTTTTTAACCTTTCCCAGTGGTGTAGACCCAAACTCTATGAGCGAGGAAAATACGATCTCATCAGCCCTTTCCTCAAATATCTCAATTCCTATCAGATTCTGTATTAAAGAAACAATTTCTTTTCTTTTTGATGCTTCTATGGGATTTTTAGAGTAGACTTTTATCGTGTCATACCCCTGCAGATATTTTGTGATCAGAATCCTTTTTGTCAGATTTATGTTTTCATTCAGCTCTATTTTGCATAATTTTTTCTCTTTTTTATAATTCTCAGGAACTATGGAGAGAGTTCCATCTTTGTTCTCTAATATTCCCAAGCTGTCTCCATTCTTTAGGTTATTGAGTTCAATCCATCTCTTTGGAAGCGAGATCGCATAAGAACTTCCACCCGTTTTCTGAATTTTTCTGATTTCCATAAATTTTCTTATTAGTTCTGTATATAAACTTTATGGATAAAATACATACTTCTCCTTTCAGAAATAATTCTATATATTCTATGAAGATAAAATATATATATGTCCGAAATTTAGCAAGAATGGTGATAAAAAAATGAAGAAAGAGAAAAAATTAGATGTTGACAAAATCAACATCCAAGTGTTGGCAGGAATTGGTATCAGCATGATTCTCCTCATAGGCTTTATAGGCTGTATTGGAGGAGAGAAAGAATCAAAAACACTTTCTTTAGCGGGATCTACAACAGTGGAGCCCATAGCATCCAGGGCAGCAGAGGTATATATGGAGAAACATCCCGATGTGAAAGTGACCGTTCAGGGCGGTGGAAGCGGTACAGGTATCAAAATGGTCGGTGAAGGTACTGTTGATATAGGCAACGCATCGCGAAAAATAAAGGACAAGGAAAAGGATCTCTATCCTGATCTTGTAGGGACGATCATTGCATACGATGGTATCGCGATAGTCGTGCATCCTTCAAATCCTGTTGAGAATCTGACAAAACAGCAGCTTCAGGATATCTACGCAGGGAAAATAACAAACTGGAAAGAAATTGGTGGAGAAGATAGGGAGATAGTTGTCGTTACAAGAGCAGAAGGATCGGGTACACGAGACACGTTCATAGAACTGGTAATGAACAAAGGAAAAGTAGAGGAAACATCCAGCGTCATACAGAAGCCGTCCAATGGTGCGGTAAAAGCTACAGTGGCAGGAAATGAGAACGCCATCGGCTACATAGGGCTTGGTTACGTTGACTCTTCGGTGAAAGCGATAAAAATAGATGGCGTCTTACCTTCGTCTGCTACGGCAAAGAGTAGAACATACCCCATTTCGAGGGCATTATACATGTATACTAAAGGCAGTCCCTCTGGGCTGGCAAAGGACTTCATCGATTTCATTCTCAGTGAGGAAGGACAAAAAATAGTTGAAGAGAAAGGTTTTATAAAAATCCATTAACTACCTCCTTTTACAAAACCTTTTTTAATTTTTTTATTTTATCTATAGTGGTTAAGATGAACACAGAGAAAATTGTAGAGAAAATACTCTTGATATTTGCTCTTTCAGCTACACTGGTAATTTTTCTCATAATACTCTTCCTTTTCAAAGAGGGGCTTCCCATCCTTAAAAAAGAAGGATTGGGATTTATTTTAGGCAGAATCTGGAATCCCGGTAAGGAAATTTATGGGACTTTAACGTTTATCGTGGGATCGCTTTCTGTGACATTCCTGGCACTGCTCATAGCTGTTCCCTTAGGTGTTTCCTGTGCACTGTTTTTGGCAGAAATAGCGCCCAAACGAGCAGAAAGTTTATTCAGACCTGTGATAGAGTTGCTGGCTGGGATACCTTCAGTAGTGTACGGCATGTTCGGCTTGATAGTAATTGTACGATTTATAAAGGTCTCCTTTGATGTTCCGACAGGAGAAACGGTGCTTGCCGGTGGTATCGTGTTAGCAGTCATGATTCTCCCCATTATAATCAGTGTATCTTAGGATGCCAGTAAGAGTGTACCGAGAATATACAAGGAGGGATCCTTTGCCTTGGGTGCCACACACTGGCAGACCATGAAACGTGTAATACTACCCACCGCTTCTTCGGGTATCACGGCATCGATCATTTTAGCCATGGGAAGGGCGATAGGAGAGACAATGGCGGTGGTACTTGTTATGGGGAATGTAGAAATGATTCCAAAGTCTATATTAAATCCAGCGGAAGCACTCACCTCCGTTATTCTACTGGAGATGGGAGAGGCTTCGGTGGGAGGTACCCATTATCAGGCGTTATTTGCAGTGGGCATCATTCTTTTCATCATTGTCATGATTCTTAACATAATTTCTATGAAATTAGGAGGGAGAAAAAAATGAAAGATAAATATATTTACGCACTCCTGTGGGCATCTACGATAGTGACCGCAGCAATTCTTATCTTTATATTGGGATTTGTAGTGCTGAAAGGATCATCAGCGTTGAGTATAGAGTTTCTCATCGATATCCCAAGAGAGGGAGGAGAAGAGGGTGGCATATTCCCTGCCATACTGGGAACATTTTATCTAGTAGCAGTAGCACTGGTAGTGGCTGTTCCTTTAGGAGTTGGAGGTGCGTTGTATCTTGTGGAGTTCCAGAAAGAAAATATTATAACAAAAATCATACGACTTGGTGCAGATACTCTTAACGCAGTACCATCAATAATTTTCGGACTTTTTGGATTCGCATTTTTGGTCTATTATCTAAAATTAGGAGTATGTATACTTTCAGGTGGTATTACCTTAGCATTCATGGTATTGCCCACCATATTGCGTACCTCGGAGGAAGCACTGAGAGCTGTGCCGAACTGGGACAAAGAAGGTAGTTATGCACTGGGTGCAACAAAATTGCAAACAATAAAAAACATAGTTTTGCCTCAGTCTCTTTCAGGGATCATTACAGGGATAGTACTCAGTATCGGGAGAGCGGCTGGAGAGACAGCACCTATCATCTTCACTGCCGCAATTTTGAATCCTGTGTTGCCTGAATCAGTTTTTGATCCCACAATGAGCCTTCCTTCTCATTTATATACGCTTGTCTCAGAGTCGACGCCTGAAAAATTAACGAATGCATACGGCACAGCGTTAGTACTTATTATTTTAGTGTTAATCACTACGTACTCTGCTATGCTTTTCAGAAAACACTTCACACGGCATGTGAGGAGATAGATATGAAGGAAAAAATGGAGATAGAGGATCTGAATTTGTGGTACGGAACTTTTCAAGCACTCAAAGATATTGAGCTTGATATTTATGAAAACAGAGTAACAGCGATTATAGGTCCCTCGGGATGTGGAAAATCTACACTGATACGATGTTTAAACAGAATGAATGATCTATTGGATAGTGTAACGATAGAAGGAGAGATAGAGCTCGATGATGAGGATATATACAAAATAGATGTGGTAACACTGCGAAGACGCATAGGAATGGTGTTTCAGAAACCGAATCCATTCCCTATGAGTATCTTCGACAACATAGCGTACGGTCCAAAGATTCACGGTATTAAAGATAAGAAAAAACTGAGGGAGATAGTGGAAGATTCACTGAAAAGAGCGGTATTATGGGATGAAGTGAGGGATGATTTAAATAAATCTGCGCTGGACTTATCGGGAGGTCAGCAGCAGCGATTGTGTATTGCACGAACGCTGGCGGTCAAGCCTGAAGTCATTCTTTTTGATGAACCGTGCTCTGCACTGGATCCTATATCCACAAGAAAGATAGAAGATCTTATCCGTAAATTGAAGGAAAACTATACCAT
>QMUN01000123.1 GCA_003660605.1 Thermococci archaeon | reverse complement strand
CCCCATTGTCCGGCACCCGTTTCTGTCGATATTCGTTCAATGCCCTCTTTCATATTATAATATGCCTGCGCTACTGCTGTGTTTGGTTTATGACTTCCTGGCGGAGATACACCTTCCCATTTGTAGTAAATTTTAGCGGGTGTTTTTAATGCTTTTTCTAACCGATGTGCTCTGTAAAGTGGAGATGGTCTCCACAGTCTGTAGACATCTAAAACCTCTTCAGGAATATTTATTTCTCGATCTGAACTTACTTCCTGTTTTATTAATTCCATAGGAAATATGGCAGAGAGATCTTCTGGTCGTATAGGTTCTCCTGTACCAGGATTAAGCGGTGGATCAATCGGTGTCGGTAGATCTGCCTGTATGTTGTACCATTTTTTTGGCATCTCATTCTCATCTAAAAATATTTTCGTTTGCATGTCATAGGAGTACTTCAAAGTACTTTATAAATCTTTCGAGTACAATAATGTACATATATTCCCAAAATTGTTAAAAAGTTTGATGATCACATTAGCAACATGTGGAATAAAGTTGAGCGTTATTTTGATAACCTTCCAATAAGAAAAAAAGTAGCGGCTCTTTTCCTGACGTATGGACTGAGCATCAAGGAAGATGAAAAGATATATTGTAATGAAGTCGAAGTCTCGTACACGAGTATTGCACGAGCAGTTGGTGTCGATAGGAGAGTAGTAAAGGAAACTGTCAGGATGATACTCAGAAATGAGGAACTTTCCACGGTATTCAAAAATCTCAGTTCCGTTGCATTCTATAATGAAGTTGCAAAAAGGATGCATTTTGGTGTAGTTGAGATATATGCAGAAGCATCCACCGTCGGGATCGTTGCAAAGATCTCTACTATGATCGCACAAGAAAATATAAGTATTAGACAAATAGTTGCAGATGATCCAACGCTCTTTCCGGAGCCAAAGCTTACGATAATAACGGGAAAGAAGGTTCCTGGAGAACTTCTTGACCAGTTTTTGAGTGTTAAAGGGGTGAAAAGGGTTTCGATATACTGAGAAAAAGAATTCATCTCTCTATATCTATCAAGTCATGTTTCTCAAGAAACTCGAAGTACCATATTAAAAAATCCGTATTGACTTTTCCTATCTCGTTTTTTACATTTTTCGAGATCTCATATATATTTCTATTTCCGTCTGCCCAGAATACAGCTAACTCCAATGTTCCTTTAAAATCTTTATATTTTTCCATTTTTTCGGTGAATTTCTTTTTTTCGTTGAGAGGCATTTCAAGTAGTGTTTTACTGAGAGATATGGGGCCTATAAACTTTCTCTTTGGAATTATGCCTTTTTTAATTTTTTTCTCTTTTACTTTGATATTTTTCCTTTCAAAATTTGATAGATCTTCTATTTCTTTTTTTAAATTTTCAACATCTATATTTTCCATTCTCTTTATAGAATCCAAGTTCTTTTTTTCTATCTCTACCGTATAATCTATATCTGAAGATTCCAGAATTCTCTGCTTTGCTCTTTGGGTTACTAATCGTGCTAACCATTCTGCTTCTTTTTTGCCCATATTTGCAATAAAATAGAGATATGTAGTGGCTATTACTCCAACTCTTTTGAGCTCCTTTTCATCTACTTTATCTATCGTGTCAAAGGATGTATGGTAAAATTTGTCGGGCCAATGAATTAACATCGGCGTTGGGATCCCTACGGTCGGATCGGATAGTATCCAGTGATCGCTTCCTCCTGAAAATGGTGTTACAGAAGACATGAATAAAGGATATTTAAAAGTATTCTGAAAATTTGAGACCTCTTTTTTTACCTCTTCAAGTATCTCTTGTAAAAGATAGTTTCCGAAAAATGGAGTTGCATCAGGGGTCTTCTCTATCAAGAGCGGAGAGTTGCATAAAAACTGGTTCTCTCCTACCATATCAAGATTCAATCCGCAGAGAAAATTCCTGTTCTCTGATATAAAAGCTGCTGTTCCATGTACTTCAGGAACTAACAAAATTCGTATCCCTCTTTTAGGTTTTTTAAATTTCTTTAAGACCCTTGCTATCTCGAGAGATAATCCAACACCTGAAGCGTTATCATTTCCTCCTGGTTTTGGGTGGCATAAATGAGATATGAGGATTATTTCCTCATCCTTTTCTCCTTCTATCTTTGCTGAAACTATTTTCATTTTTGAAGGAAAGAATGAAGACTCTATCTCCACATATGTTTTCTTTTTTCCTTTTTTAAGCTCTTTCTCAAGTTTTTCTCCCTCTCTCGGAGATATCACAAAACCAAATAATTTTTCTCCCCAGAATGATAAATATTGAAGAGAATCAGGAGCATCGAATTTGCTTCTATTTTCGTCTGTCACTATCCCCAAGCATCCATAATTTCTAGCAAAATCCTTACCTTTTTTGAAATCATGAGTAAAAACTAAGTATCCTTTTTTGAAATCCTCCTCTTTTTCAGCGTAAATTAAATCAACTTCTCCTTTAAAAGGAATACTTCTCTGTATTACAGATATACTTTCTTTTTCAAAGTTCGCATACTCTTTATCGTCTATCCTCAAAATTCCTTTTTTTATGCTCCACCCTTCTGGAGATAAAAAACCTAAATACATCTTTTTTCCATCGGAGTCGTATTCAAGTATCTCTGTCTCTATCCCGTTTTCTTCAAAGATCTTTTTGCAGAGAGAAGCAGCTTTATTGTACCCTTCCGTAACCTGGATCCTGTGAAATTTTATAATCTCAGAAACGTACTCCTTTGCATTCTTTCCTGAAACTTCCCTTTTTGAATCCTCCAGTACTTTCCTGAACATGTTACAGATTTTCTTTTATTGTATAAATAATTAGTGTTAATAATGAATAAAAATTTAAAGGTATAGAAAAGTTGGTATATATGGACACGAAAGAACTTAAAGAAATATTCAGAAAAAAGGCATCTGAAGATTATGAGAATTTTTTTGCTGTTGAAACTTTAAGAAGTCATGGATTCCAGAGAAACGTATGTAAAAAATGTGGGAAGTATTTCTGGAGCCTTGGAAAAAAAGAAATCTGTGGAGATCCTTCCTGTCAGGGAAAATATAGTTTTATAGGAGAAAAACCGTATAGAAAATTGGATTATATAGAAGTATGGGAGGAATTTTCAAAACTTTTTGGAAAATTGGGATATAAATCTATTCCGAGATACCCTGTTGTTGCGAGATGGAGGGATGATGTTGATTTTGTCAATGCATCCATATACGACTTCCAGCCTCACGTTGTCTCTGGAGAGGTAGAACCTCCCGCAAATCCATTGGTAGTCCCCCAGTTTTCTTTACGGTTTAATGATATAGACAATGTAGGGATAACAGGATCACATTATACTGGTTTTGTGATGATAGGTCAGCATGCCTTTGAAACTCCGGAAAATTATGACCAGGAAAAGTATCTTGAAGATATCTATATATGGCTTACAAAATCTTTGAAGATACCGAAAGAAGAATTATATTTCCATGAAGATGGATGGGCTGGAGGGGGGAATGGAGGATGCTGCATGGAGTATTTTTCAAAAGGCCTTGAACTTGGAAATCAGGTTTATATGTTTTACGAAGTCACTCCTTCAGGTTTTAATCCATTAAAGACAAAGGTGCTGGATATGGGGGCAGGACAGGAAAGATTTGCATGGTACTGTAATCCTGATAATACTTCTTACGAAGCTGTTTTTCCGAATGTTTGCGATTATCTTTATAAAAGAACAGGATACAAACCCGATAAAAGAATTTTGAGATTATTACCTTATGCAGGGCTTTTAAATCTTGATGAAGTTGAAAATATTGAAAAAATATGGATAAAAATAGGAAAGATAATAGATCTGGACCCTAAGGAACTTAAGGATTTTATTTTACCTTTGTCACAGATATACAGTCTTGCCGACCACACAAGAACTCTTTTATTTGCTTTATCTGACGGCGCTCTTCCTTCAAATGTTGGGGGGGGCTATAATTTAAGAGTTATTTTCAGAAGAATGTCAGATTTTATAGAAAAAAATGGTTGGGATATAGATATATCAAAAGTGATCGAGAAACATGCTTATTTCCTGAAAAAAGAGTTTCCAGAACTAATAACAAATTTGGAAGATGTATTGG
>QMUN01000122.1 GCA_003660605.1 Thermococci archaeon | reverse complement strand
TTGCTGTGGGATAAGATCAGCCCGGAGACGACATTTATCTTCGGCTTTGTTATATCCATTACAGCCATAACGTTATTTTTAAATCTCAAAGAATGAAAATCTGGAAAATGACATAATATTTTTATTTCTCTTGTGAACCATTTTATAATTGCAGAAGCATCAAGAATCATCTTTCTTCTCTCCATTTTCTTATCATCTAATTTCATAATGTTTATTTTAAACGATAATATAAAAAGTTACGTGTATCTTAAGTATTAATCTTCACATTGAAAACCAACTTTTATAAATTCTTATAGAGATTTATCTTTATGGAGATTGCTGAAATAACAGAGATCGTAGAAGAGAGTAAGGATGTAAAAACCTTTTTTGTTGATAAAAGATTCGATGCAAAGCCTGGACAGTTTGCAATGCTCTGGATTCCAGGCGTTAATGAAAAACCCATGTCCTTTTCTTACAGAAATGGATTCACGGTAAAAAAAGTTGGAGAATTTACGCAAAAGATGCATGAGCTCTGTGAAGGCGACAAAATAGGGATAAGAGGTCCGTATGGAAGCTCTTTTTCTCTTAAAAATGGAAAAATAGAGATAATTGGAGGGGGGACGGGATTATCTCCTCTAAGATTTTTAGCTGAGAGTATAAAAAGAGAAGTAAAGATTTTGCTTGGATTCAAAAATAAAAAAGAAGTATTTTTTGAAGAAGAATTTAAAAAATATGGTGAAGTCTTAGTATCAACGGACGATGGGAGTTATGGGAAAAAAGGATTCATTACGGAGTATGTAGATACGAGTTTTGATTATTACTATGTGTGCGGTCCTGAGATGATGATGAAGAGATGTTCAGAGATTTTAAAATCGAAGGAAGTGGAGTATTCCCTGGAGAGATATATGAAATGCGGTGTAGGACTTTGCGGTAGCTGTGAGGTGGGGGGATATTTGGTATGCAAAGACGGACCTGTTTTTAAAGAACTTCCCGAAGGATTTGGCGAGTACAAAAGAGACAGAACAGGGAGGAGGATAAAGTTTTGATTCCTGAAAAAATAATGAATTTCTGGAGTTTTCTATTATTGCTTCTTTTTTTTATCTTAATTATTCAAGGAGCGAAATACCTTTTTTTAAAAATTAAAGTGAAAAGAGAGAAAGAAGAGATGAAAGATAGACTGCAAAGCGATAGAATGTACAATATTTTCCAAAGAAAACCTCAACTAAAATTCGATATTTTTTATGACAGTATTATAATACTAAGAATAGAGAACAGAGAATCTTCCCCTATAAAAGATATCGCTCTGAATATTACTCTTCCTAACGAAAAAACATCGCTCATGATAAATGCGCCTCCTGGAAATACCGAGATACCTTTGAGTATAGATATTCCCCCAGTAAATTTTGAACTGAATGCAGATTTTACCTATATGTACAAGTTCCAGAAGTATTCTGAAAGAATAACGAGATATATCTCTATAAACATTCCCAAAATGGAGATTTTTCATAGGAAATCAATAAAAGAGATAAAAAAGGAATACAGAAAACTTGTAAAAAAGTATCATCCGGATTTAGCAAAAAACGAAGAAGAGAGAAAATATTTTGAATCTAAATTAGAAAAGATAAATGAGGAATATTCAAGACTTCTCAAAGATAAGAGATTGTGAAATGATTTTTTTATTTTAATTCCCTTACAGAATCAATCCATACCATTTTCCTGCAACTCCTATTGTGTTTTGAGGAAAACCATAAAAAAGAAAACGATAGATAATAATTATGTGGAACGAAATAGGACACTACTTTGATAGTTATCCTATAAGAAAGGAAATAGCCTCCCTTCTGCTCAAATACGGTTTGAAAGTCAAAGAGGATGAAAAAATATACTGCAACGATATAGAAATACCCTATACGAGTATTGCAAAAGCTCTTAATGTAGATAGACGTGTTGTAAAAGACACTGTAAAAATGATCTTGAAACATGAAGAGTTATCTGAGATATTTAAGAATTTGAGTTCTATCAGTTTTTACAATGAACTGGCAAAGAAGATGAGATTCGGGATAGTGGAGATCTATGCAACGGCAAGAAAACCTGGCATCGTTGCCAGGATAACTTCTATAATCTCAAAGGAGGGGATAAGTATAAGGCAGGTACTGGCAGAAGATCCATATTTATATCCAGAGCCTAAACTGACTATAATTACAGAGAAAAAGATACCCGGAGAGTTACTGTCAGAGATACTTGAACTCGAGGGCATAGATAAAGTAACGATATATTAGGTGTGAAAATGAAAAGAAGCAGAAAAATTATTTTTGTTTCCCACTGTCTGATAAATGCAAACTCGAAAGCATTGACATCAGCAAAACATAAAGCCTATTATGAAGGTATAGTTGAGAAGATACTCCAGAACGATGTTGGAATTATCCAGGCGCCATGCCCGGAGCTTATGTACGGAGTAAATAGACCACCCATGAATAAAGAGTTTTACGACACCCCAGAGTACAGAAAGTGTTGCAGAGATATTATAGATTATTTAATCGGCCTCTATGAGATATACTCTGAAAGCAGGTATCGGATTCTGGGTTTTGTGGGGATAGAGGGCTCGCCCACGTGCGGTGTTTCCACGACTCATATCACAGTAAGTGGAGAAACAAAAAAAGTAAAAGGGAAAGGGGTATTCATTGAAGAGCTGGAAAAAAAATGCATGAAAGAAGGAATAGACCTTAAAATAAGAGATCAGGATGATATAGATGAACTTTTAAGGGTGTAAACTTGAAAACTGCTTTTCTGTACACAGAAAATTTCATGAAATACGATCTTGGAGAGAATCATCCATTAAACCCTGTAAGACTCAAAAAAACTTATGATATGATTAAAAAATATAATATCCTGGATTTTTATGTTGAAGCAAAACCTGTCTCTGAGCATGATCTCTATTTGGCGCATTCAAAAGAATATATAGAAGCTGTAAAGACAGAGAAAAATTTAGAGATGTACGGATTTGGAACGCCTGATAATCCAATCTTTAAGAATATTTTTGAATCTTCGTTGTACTATGTGGGTGCATCTGTACAGTGCAGTGGCTATTCTCGAGCTTTTAATATATCCGGGGGGTTGCATCATGCAAAAAGAAATAGAGCCTCTGGATTTTGTGTTTTCAACGACTGTGTTGTTTTAATAAAGAAACTTCTTGAAAAATATAGAAGAGTTGCGTATATAGATATAGATACACACCATGGAGATGGTGTCCAGGAAGCTTTTTACACTGACCCAAGGATTTTGTTCATCTCGATCCATGAATCTGGAAAGTTTCTTTTTCCAGGAACTGGAGATACGAGCGAGATAGGTATAGGAGATGGGAGGGGAACTACGATAAATATCCCTTTAGCTCCTTTCACGACAGACGAGATCTATCTTGATATGTTCAGGAAAATAGTTCTTCCAATCACAAAAGATTTTGATCCGGAAATTATTGTTACACAGTTAGGAATAGATACACATTATCTTGATCCTTTATCGCATCTGTACTTAACTCTGAAAGGGTATGGAGATGTAATCAGAGAGATGAAAAAAATTTCAAAAAAATGGATAGCTTTGGGAGGAGGAGGTTACAATCTTGAAACTGTCCCAAGAGCATGGGCTCTTGCTTATTCTATAATGCGTGATGTTGATATCGATTTCACCAAAATATATGAAGAAGAATCTAAAGAAGTAAAAAAATACAAAGATTTAGGAACAAATGCAAAATATTTTGCAGATGTAACTTACAAAAATCTAAAAGGAGAAATTTCAGAGTATTTTTCAATCTAATCTCTTTAAAACGTTTCTGAAGATACCTTTCAGAGTATGACTTTCTCTCGATGTTATAAAGCTTCTGCTTATTACTCTGTTGAATATAAGTTTTGCAATTCGATTTTTGTAATCTCTTTTCTCGACAATGTCCACTATTTTGTTGTAATCTTCTACGAGAAGATCTTTTTCTAATTTACTAAGTTTTTTTGCGGATTTTTTTTCTGTTTTGTATATCTCGTAAAAAATGATCCCCGCCGCCAAAGAGGCATTTAAAACTGGATATTTTTTTGAAGTGGGGATTGTAACTTTGATATCGCAGCAGAGA
>QMUN01000121.1 GCA_003660605.1 Thermococci archaeon | reverse complement strand
TTTAAGATCTTTCAAGAGTTGATCTTCGTCAGAAACAAAAACACTCAATTTTTCTATGCCTCTCATATCTTTTAAGATTTTCTGATCTATGCCAATATACACATCCAGTTTCTTAAGTTCTTCAAGATATTTAAGTTCCTGACCGATAAAAACAAAAATTCCTTCTATTTTTAACGGAGCTTCCATTGGCCTGAACTCTATAGATGCAACTATAAAAGTCCCGAATCTTGCCAGAATATTTAAATTTTCTGGAATTTTTCTCTTAAAAAAACCTACATCAAAAATAAAGATTCCGCTTTTTCTTTCCTCCGCTATTGCTTCGTACATCTCCTCGCTTCTCACTTCATGATACATCCCTGAATCCGTAACTCTACCTGTCATCAATGTGATATAACAGGCTAAGGATCCTCCCTTAACATGAAGAATCTCATCTTCCGATGTGTTTTCCATTATCCACTCTATCATTTTTTGCGTCTCATCTGGATCCATCTGCCATATCCCCTTTGGTCTTTCACCGCCCATCCCTGCTACCATAGCTAAAAAAGGACTTTGAAAAAACATTCTCTGTTCTTGAGGAGCCCCTTTAGGATTCTGTTGAGGGGATCTTTTAGGCATAAAACTCAGAGTCGGAGAAAGAACTATAATAAGGATTAAAAAGCTCACGAAAAGTATGTTGGCATATTTTTTTCCTATTTTTGAGAAAGCATAAGTTATTCCTATCCCGAAAACGACACAGTTTATTATGGGAGAGTGCATTGTGTATCTCATGCCATACATATACATTATCGGTAGAAAACCTAAGAATGAAGCTAAAACTAGGGCATATTTTGCATCGGAGAATCTCTTTATCAATAGATAAAATCCAACAAAAAGAAAAGCTATTGTTAGAGGATTGAAGTTTAAGAGGCTCAGAAAAAAGAATTTAGAAACATTGCTAGCAAAAATCCATTCTCTGTTTAAAAAAAGATGAATTAACCACGGAGAAAAAAGAATAAGACTAAGACCTAAAACTTTAACAAAAAAAACTCTGTATTCTCTTTTGAATAATGCAAATAATCCTATGCCTAAAATAAAGATATATGGGATCCCTAAATGTGAATACAAAAATATTGTAAGCAGAGCCACACTTAACCAGAATTTTTTCTTATAAAAAAACAGTAAAAATAAAGGAAATATAGCTAAATCTAATGCCGTAGGAGCTAAACTTCCTTCCCACCACCAGAACATTCTATTACTTGCTAAAACTGCAAGAGAAGCCAAAGCAACTTTAGATCCAAAAAGAGTCCTTACAAAGTACCACAAGCATAACAATGCTACAGGGTACTGAACTAAAGAGAATAGCTTCCCTATGTTCCAGTAATCAATGCCTGTTAAATCATGCACCCACCATATCATTACATGAAGAAAGGGAGGATACAACTGAGGTCTTCCCAGTGGCGCATACTCATAATGATCCCACAGAACAACACTGTCATAATCTGCAAACATCTTTCCCATTAGGAGATGATAAGGTGTATCCATCTCTGCCGTAGGCAGATTTTCCCAGTTTAAGATCATTAAAACGCTCATTGCCAAAATTATGGAAAGAGCTATCTTATCATAATTATCCATATAAAATTATATAAAGAATCTTTTAAAAATCTTGTTCATACAATTGTCATGTATTTGGGATCGCATTTGTCAATTGTTTCAAAAAATTTATTCTGTATTTCTTTGGTAATTTTATGTTCTCCTAATTCATAGTGGTCTATCTCTCTTATAGGTGTGATTTCGGCCGCAGTACCAGCAAAGAATATTTCATCAGAAATATAAAGCATTTCTCTGGGTATCCTCTCTTCTTTAACGGGATATCCCATCTCTTTAGCTATTTTTATTACAAAATCCCTTGTAATGCCTTGCAGGATAGTGTTATAAACAGGAGGCGTATAAAAAACTCCATCTTTAACTAAAAATATATTTTCTCCGCTCCCCTCTGCGACATAGCCATCAATATCCAGCATCACAGCCTCATCATACCCATCCAGAACTGCCTCCATTTTCGCCAGTTGAGAGTTTAAATAATTTCCTCCAGCCTTGGCAAGAAAAGGAAATGTGTTAGGAGCCATTCTGTTCCATGAAGAAGTTTTTACTTTTATACCTTTTTCTAAGGCTTCATCTCCCAAATAGCTTTCCCACTCCCAAACTGCTATCATTACATGCACAGGAGTATTCAACGGATTGACACCCATCTCCCCATATCCCCGAAATACCAAGGGTCTTATATAGCAGCTTTTTAATCCATTTTTCCTAACAGTATCCAAAATTGCTTCTTTTATCTCTTTCTTCGTATAATTTAACTCCATTCTATAAATTTTGCTCGATTCAAAAAATCTTTTTACATGCTCCTCAAGCCTGAAAACCGCAGAACCTTTCTTGGTATTGTAGCATCTTATCCCTTCAAAAATACTTGCTCCATAGTGCAAAGCATAAGTCATCACATGAACTTTTGCATCTCCCCATTTTACGAATTTCCCATCCATCCATATTTTTTCTGATTTTTTCATAGATCTCTTTTATAATATACAAATAAAAGGGTTACTATGATCATGACAGCATTGAGTTTTATTTTTACCCTTTGAGTTAATAAACGTTGTATTCACTCATTTGATTGAAATAAAACTTTATAAAGGGAAAAGAATATAAAGAGTTAGAAATAGTTTTGGAGGAAGAGTTATGGAAGAAATAAGATCAGTGTGCAGTAAAAAAGAAGATTCCTTTTCCGCTGGAAAAGAAATTGGAGAGAAATTAGCTGATATTAGTCCTGAATTTGTTTTTTTGTTCTCTTCTGTAAAATATGATTTTAATAAATTGATAAAAGGTGTTCTCTCACAAACTGAAACAATCGTCTCTGGAGGTTCTTCGGCTGGGGGAATATGCAATGGTAAAATAATTGAAGAGGGAGTTGTGGCTTTAGGTTTTAACTCAGAGCATCTTTGCTTTGGAAGTGGCATAGGTACTGGAATATCTAAAAATCCAGTAGAGGCGGGAGTAAGCTCCATACAAAACGCGATATCATCTCTAAAAGAAAATAAGAAAAAATTAATAAGAATATTTGCTAGATACTATCCGGTAGCTATAAATGATCCCACTCATATGATATTCGAGAGACCGAATTTTGCAATAACAACATTTATAGATGGATTAAGTAATTCTGAAGAGTCTGTACTTAAAGGTATTACTCAGGATTTTACCACACCCTTACCTCTGATCGGCGGTTCCTTAGCAGATGATCTCAGGTTAGAAAAAACCTTTCAAATTTGCAATAATAAAGTTTACAAAAATAGTGTTGTTACGACAATACTTGTTTCAGATAGCAGGTTTGGCTTTTCTGTAAGTCATGGATGGAGTAAAATGGAAGAAACTGCACTAGTCACAAAATCAAAAGGAAGAAGAGTTTTCGAACTTAATAACAGACCTGCAGTAGAGACATACGCAGAAATGCTTAATTTAAAACCTGAAACTTTAATTAAAGAGAAAGAAATAGCTTTTGGAACTGGATTAAGCCATCCTTTGGGAGCTATAACCTTAGACGGAAGTTATTGGCTGAAACATCCACAGAGAGTTTTAGAGGATGGATCAATCACATTCTTCTCGACTGTACCCGAGGGAGTTGCATTAATAGCCACAGAAGGAAATCCAGACGATTTAATAGAAACAGGGATCAATACAGCTAAAAAAGCAATAAGTGTGATAGATAATGTCAGTGCTTTATTTGTATTCAATTGTATTGCAAGAAAAGCATTTTTAGGAAATCGTGCAGAAGAGGAGATAAAAAAAATTTATGAGTTGGCAGAGGTTCCAATAATTGGTTTCTACACTTATGGAGAACAATCTTTTACTTCAACTACGCCAATTTCCCACAGAAATCAAACGATATCAATTATGGCTATAGAAGGCAAATAAACAGCTGGGACAGTATTGAAATATGCTTTGCCATGGCAATTTTCTCATGATCTCACGATTATCCGCAACAGCTGCTTCCAGTAAATTACTCTTTTTTACAATTTATAAATATTGATTCTAATATCTCTCAATCTTCTTCAAGAAGTATACTTATTTCTTCCA
>QMUN01000120.1 GCA_003660605.1 Thermococci archaeon | reverse complement strand
GTCAGGATATCCGTATCCTTTTTCAGGGGGAACTTCCACTATCTTTTCCTCTCCAACTTTCATTCCTATCAAAGCTTCCTCGAGCCCTGGAAGCGTTCTTATAGTACCAGGAGCAGGGTTGGCAGCTTTTACTGTAATTCTCTGAGGAGTGTATTTATGAGTATCATCTAGCTCTGTTTCTTTCGTTACATCTTCTTCCTGTATAGTCGTATCAAAAATGCCTCCAGTTTCCTTTTCCCATCCAATAAAGTTGATCGTCACGATATCTCCAGGTTCAACTACCTCTATTTTCTCTTTCTCATTACCCGAGATACATCCTCCTATGATAACAATTATCAGGATCACTGAATATATTATCTTTTTCATATTTTTCCTATTTACAGCCGTTATATAAAAAACTTTTGTTATTTATGGTGTTTTCTGTCAAAGTATATGTTCTTTCCTTTAGCCGAAAGAGGTATTCCAAAAGCTATCTCTGTATCTATCAGTCCCGCGTTTATAGCACCGACACCAATAGAGAACATCACTCTGTTATCCACACATAGGTCATTGGCAACTTTCACCATCGATCCTATCGTGATCCCAAGATCTACCAGTCTTATGGCACATAGAGGTCCTTTAAAACCATATCCTTCTACAAGAGTATTTTTATTTTCTTCGCATGTAAAACCACATGCTTTACAGTCAAGGTTTGCTGTTTCTTTTCCTTTAACACCAACTAGAATTACCTTATCCGAATCTACAACGTTATTTGCATCCCGCAGTAGAAATTTAAATCCTATTTTCTCACTTGTTTCTCTCATTCCTTCTACGAGTCTCTCTTTTTCATTCTCGTCGAGTATCTTTATTACTATAAAGTCTTTTCCATGCGCCTTCGGTGCTGTTCTTCCTGCAACAGCCATCAACTTGGCTACTATCTCAACTCCTTCTTTTTCCATAAATACAATGATTTTGCTATTATAAAAGGTTTTGTGATTGATTTCATGCAAAAATTTATATTCATAGAATTGCAAAAATTTTTAGGTGATAAAATGAATGTAGAAGAATACATAAAAAATAAACTCAAAAAAGAGAAACTACATTTTACATTGATCGATCCAGACTCAGAGATCGCAAAGAATTCAGAAGCATTGAAATCGTTAAAAGATATAAATACAGATGCTATACTTATAGGTGGCTCTACACAGGTAAGAGGGGAAGAGCTGGACAGTCTCATAAAATCGATAAAAAAATTTACAACTGTCCCTGTGATCATATTCCCCGGAGGAGTAGGAGGGATAAGCAGATACGCGGATGCAATATTTTTCATGTCTCTATTGAACTCAAGAAATCCTTATTTTATAACAAAGGCTCAGGCTTTAGGAGCTTTCCAGGTTAAACTTTCCCGGCTTGAAACTCTGCCCATGGGGTATCTTATAATAGAACCCGGAGAAACTGCAGGATTTATAGGTGAGGCCGATCTCCTTCTGAGACGCAAGCCGAAGATTGCAGCAGCTTATGCACTTGCAGCTCAGTTTATGGGAATGAGATTTGTTTATCTTGAGGCAGGATCAGGTGCATCCGAGCCCGTGCCTTTAAAAATGATAAATTACGTAAAAAAAGCTGTTGACATACCTGTAATAGTTGGAGGGGGTATCAGAGACGAGAAAAAGGCAGCCGAGATATCAAAAACTGCAGATATAATAGTTACCGGTACGATCGCAGAGGAAAATTTTGAAAAATTGAGTGAGATAGTAAAAGCTGTGAAAGGGGTAAGATGAGTTTAATTTATAAAGTGAACAAGTTTCTAGACTCCCTTAAATATAAGTTCAAGTTAAACGAACTGGAGAATAAAGAGTACTTTAAAGAGATATACTTCAAAATATTAAATAATTTATCTGTACTAGAAGATTTTAAAGAAGAAATGGATTTTTACGGATTTCCAAATCCTTTTTATCCTTTAAAAGGTCTTAAAGGCTCTGAACCTTTTTTCAGAAACAGGGCTCAGCTAAAAAAACTTACTTACGATAGAAACTCCTATGCTCTTTCAGCTCATAGAATAGCACTGGGGCATTTAACAGAATCAATAATGCTAAAAAATAGGAAAAAATACAGGGGAAGAGAAGCTTTGAAGTATTTAAATAAAGATCTCAGATTTTACAAAAATAAGGAAGGCGTCTATAGACTTGAAATCCTGGAATATCTTCCTTTATCTGGCGATTATATGGTAAAATTAAGCAATTTTACTCCAGAACAGAGAAAAGATTATAGAAAAATTTTGACACTCGTAGATAAAGAAAGAGGAGGATTGAGTTCTGTCAGCGTTTATATGAAGTATAAATCCGGGAGAACAAAGAAAAATCTATCCTTAAAGGAGTATAAAGACTTTGTAGAGGATAAAATGAATATTGAAACTTTCAGACTTCAGAAGAAGAAAGGAGGATTGATAAAGGACAGACATATCAGGAAAATTCTCTCAATTTCGTACGCTCCTTTTGGTATAGACGCATTTATCTTCGATCTTGCAATGTTTTATCTGAAAAAAGGAAAATATGAAAGAGAAAGATACTCAGGAATATTTCCTACTCTTTCTAACGAGATTCCCAAAAATAAACTTGGGAAATATGAAGAGATAATAGTTTTAAAAGAAAAACTGGAGGAAGAACTGCAGAGATTAGGAAAATTTGAGAAAAGTTTAGTCGTCGGGAGTATAGCATATTATGAAATTACAGAAAATATGGAAGAGACTTTAAAATATTTTAGTATAGACGAAAAAAAATTAAAAAGAAAATTAGAAGAGTTTAAAAATTTTGGACTTTTGGGTACAAAAAATCTACAACCTAGAACTCAGGAATTTCTGAAATATCTGAAAGGGTGATGGATTGAAGATAATAAAGTTTACAAATAAAGAGAAGGTTATTAAAGAAATAGAAAAAGGAGTTGAAGATGAAGTAGTTTATCTCTCAATAAGACCTTCGATAGATGTGATCGTTGCATTACTGGAGAACGATCCAAATATAAGAATTATTCTCTGCCCTCCAAGTTTATATAATCTGACATCTACAAGGGTAAAAAACGCTTTAAAGAAAGTGGGCATCTCTCTGGAAAAAGGGAGTCATAAAGTTGGGAGACCAGTAAAATATAATAAAAGAGATATAGAAGAGATCCTCAAACTCTATAACTCAGGGATCCCAGTGAGCAAAATAGCAAATGAGCTTGGAATACCAAGGAGAACTATTTATTACTATCTGAATAAGGTGAAAAATAATGAATTATAAACTGTATAAAGAGATATATGAAAACTTAAATGGAATAGACGATATAAATACTCTTGTAAAAAAATTTAAAATAGAAAAAGAGGTACTTTTGGCGATACTCTCTCAAAAAATAATCAGAAATACAAAAAGGAATTACTACAAACTGGAAAGAAAAAAGGAAACTCTGAGGATTAGATGGAAAAATGGAGAGAGTATTACAGATATCTCAAAAGAATATAATTTTTCTCCAGTATTGACAGCTTCATTCATATTTCAGGATATGTTTTCACGTAGAAAATTTAAAGAATACATGAAAAATCCAGAGTTAATTGAAGAAGAAAGGATAAGAGAGGAGATAAAAGAAGTAATAGAGAGGGATATAGTCTATTCTCCAAAATATATAGATCTGCAAAGGAAAAACGGAATCAGATGCGAAGAAGAGATAAAAAATTGGCTACTGAAGAGAGATATTAGATTCATAACAGAAAAAGATGCAAGATATGAAAATTTCAGGAAGACTCCAGATTTTCTTCTCATGACACCTTTCTCTGTTGGGGGGTTTGAAGCAAAATGGGTAGAAAGCAAGGCAGGATTTGGTGATCTTATCCAGTTTAAGGAAGATTTTAGAGGTCAGCTTCGTCCTTATGTTCGACTCTTTGGATCAGGAATCATCGTTTACTGGGTTGGGCATCTGGAGAGACTGAACGGATTTTCTAACAGGATAATAGTTGTCTCTAAAAAATTCTTCGGTGATGGGGAATAGGAAAAATATAAATACACTGAGTATCTTGATAAGAATATGAAAAAGATTATACTGATAGTACTTCTTGTACTTCTCATGCCATTGGTATCGTCGGCTAAGACTGTTTATGTCATGAAATT
>QMUN01000119.1 GCA_003660605.1 Thermococci archaeon | reverse complement strand
GGTAGAGGCTCGATAGACATGATTTTTTCTGTGTTTCCATCTATCTGCAGTCTGTTCCTATCCACTATGGCTGTAATATTGTCTAATTTATAGTGTGCTGCTGCCATAGCAGCCTCCCATACCTCACCACACTGAAGTTCTCCGTCTCCTAAAAGTACAAATACTCTGTATAATTTTCTATCTAACCTCGCTCCAAGTGCCATTCCTACAGCAACTGATAACCCCTGTCCAAGTGATCCTGTACAGATATCTATCCCAGGTGTTTTCATAGAGGGATGCCCTTGGAGCCTTGAACCGAGCTTCCTGAGAGTTAAAAGCTCTTTAACATCGAAATATCCACTCTCCGCTAATGCAGCATATAAAGCAGGGCAGCTGTGCCCCTTACTCAACACAAACCGATCTCTGTTCTCCCATTTAGGTTTTTTTGGATCATGTCTCATTATATAAAAATACAGAGCTGTTATAATCTCTGTTGCAGAGAGTGATCCTCCAGGGTGCCCTGATCCCGCTTCGTATATATCTCTGATAATGTGTCTTCTTATTTTAAGAGCTATCTCTTCAAGCCTTTTTGTCCTTTCTTCTCTGGATTTAACAAAGTTTTCCTTCATGATATCATCTGTCTTAGATATTGTATATGTGCCTTAAATAGGTTTTCAGATTTTTCTCATGTAATATTTCTTTCCCTGATATTCTACTTCCATCAGTTTGCTCTCTCTTATTAATTTTTCCACGACTCCCCAATCAGCATCAGCTTTTTTTAAAAGCTCTTTAACGCCTTCTTCTCTCATTGGATGTACAGATGTAATACTGAGTAGATCCTCTTCAATATTACCCGTGAATGCAAAAGCATTTCCTTCATATCCTATTAGATACTCTGCATCTATATCTCTTTCATTGAAAACTTGAAACGCCATATTTATGTTATGCTCGTTAGCTGGTACAGCCCATTTTTCTGCAGGTGGTCTTGTTGGAATAGAGATATAACTCTTATAAGGTTTTAATTTTTCAAGAAAACTCGCTATCTTTTTTATCTCTTCATATTTATCATTAATCCCCTTTATCAGCATTGTCTCTGTTGTCAGTTCTCCTTTAAATATTTTAGAAAACTCTGCTATGCCTTCCAATATCTCTTCGAGATCTAAAGATTTGTGTGGTCTATCAATTCTTTGCCATATCTCTTTGCTCACAGCATCTACTTTTAAGGAGACCCAATCTGCTTTACATAAATCATTTTGAACATCTCTCTTCCATATAAGCGATCCGTTTGTAATAACTGCTATTTTAATACCCAAATTTTTTAAGAACCCAATTTCCTTACCAATATTAATATCCAGTGCAGGTTCTCCATCTGGAACAAATGTCAGATGATCTATTTTCTCTCCTCTTTTTCTCGCTTCTTTGACTTTCTTTTCTACATCCTCTATAATTTTCTCTATCTTGTAAAATTCTCTCCTTTCGTTTTCCATATTTATCGTTCTTCCAATCTGACAGTAGACACAAGAATAAGTGCAAAATTTTGGAGGGATATTGTTAATCCCTAAACTATGCCCCAAACGTCTTGATGGTACAGGTCCAAATGCTATCATATTTCACTTCCTTTCATCGCTTTGATTACAACAAACGATCCTTCACCATATCCTTCTTTTACAGGATCGATATGTTTTATATTTTCTAAATCATGAAAAACTGTCTGAACAATCTTAAAATTGGAAAATTCTGTTTCTTTTAAGAGATCGATAATTTCATCTACTGAATAAAAATCAGCTTCTTTATAGAAAATACTTTTTTCTTTATTTTTTTGATACATCCTTCCTATTAGACTCTCTCTGTCAATGAATCCCGTCAGAAAATATCCACCCGGTTTCAAAACCCTGTAAGCCTCCTGAAAAGAAGTTTTAATGTCATCCACAAAGCAAATAGTTGTTACCATTAACAAGAAGTCAAAAATACATTCTTTTAATGGAAGTTTCTCAGCAATTCCATAGATAATTTTTATCCCTCTCTTCTTTGCAATTCTTCCCATTCTTCTGGAAGGGTCAATACCGTATCTTATCTTCAGAGGTATTGCAAACCTTCCAGTTCCTACACCTATTTCAATACCTTTACCTTTCGGCATCATTTTTTTTACTGCTCGAATCTCTGATTCATAAACAAATCTATTTCTTTCAAACCATTCTTCATACTGTATTGTATATTTTTCAAAGACTTCGATTTTTGCCATTATACCAAGATTCTATTTTTTCTTTTAAAACTTTATTATTGGTTATAAAGAAATAACAGGATTTTCAAGCTTTCCTATCTTTTCTATCACTAAAGTGACTCTGTCGCCAGGTTTAAGAAGTTTTGGAGGATCGTAAAATATACCAACGCCTCCTGGTGTTCCTGTAGCGATCACATCTCCAGGATATAATGTCATGCTCATAGAACAGAAAGATATGATCTCTGGGATTTTGAAGATAAGATTATTCGTATTTGAAGACTGCCTCAATTCCTCATTAACATATGCTTCAAGTTTTAAATTATGGGGATCGGGAATCTCGTCTTTAGTAACGAGATATGGGCCCAAAGGGCAAAATGTGTCAAAACTCTTCCCACGAAACCACTGTCCATCTCCAAATTGTGCCGTGCGCTCAGAAACGTCGTTGAGAATAGTATATCCTAAGACGTAATCCATTGCATTTTCTTTTTCTATGTTTTTCCCCTTTTTTCCAATTATAACAGCTAATTCTACCTCATAATCAACTTTTGTATTTCCTAGGGGATGAATTATAGGATTTTTATGTCCTATTAGGGAAGAAACTGCCTTTGAAAATAAAATAGGATGTTCTGGTATCTTCATCTTAGCCTCCTCAGCATGATCATAGTAGTTAAGTCCAAGGCAAATAATTTTACCTGGAGTTACAGGAGGGAGCCATTTTTCAGGTTTAACAATATTTCCGATTTCTAAATTTTCTTTATTTATAACTTCTAAAACATTTTTTTCTTTTATCACTCTCATTTCTCCTTCCACTATCCCAATTCTTATTTCTCCATCCTGAATAAATCTTGCAATCTTCATGATTTTGAATTTATATGGTATAATAAAAGGTTTGTGCTGAAAATGTCTACTTATGACATTTAACACTTTATTTCAACATAAAATCTTTGATGTCCTTCATCAGAATAATACGGTTAGTTTTGCCATGAGCCTCTATTTTTACTATCCCCTTTCTCTCCATGTCCTTTACAGTCCGGTGAGTCTTTAATGTCGTCATCCCTTCCATCCTGCTTATCTCTGACTGTAATGCTGTACCTCTATTTTCGATCAGTTTTTCTAGCACCTTTTTCTCACTTTTATTGAGAAATTTTAGGATAATATTTTTCTCTGTTATTTTTTTAGGTGTTTCTTTCGAAATTGAATTTCCTTTATTAATGATTTTTGAGATTATTTTCATGTTTCTCTCTAATTTTTCGTCTACTCTTTTAGACAAAAGATAATATGAGACGGGAACTATTACAAGGATCATCAATACGATAGAGATCCATAATATATAACTTGGAACTGTTCGCGAACATTCCCCACGTCCCCAAGGCGGCATGTTCGTGGATGGTTCGCAGGCGCTGAAAAAAATTATGAGCAAAATGCACATTATCGCTGGTATTGAGATCACCAGTAGCCATTTCCTATTTCCTGTATCCATGTTTACTTGTGGAAGGGATGTATTTATAAATCTTTTGTTTGATTTCAGAAATTGGAAATGAAGAATGTTGATTTCGGCAAACTTATATATATTATTTCACAAATATGAAACTATGTAAGACCAATTGTAGGTCTTAAAATAACTACTAAAGAGGCGAAAGCATATGGACAGAAAAATAGGTAAAATCTTAATAGGCGTCAGTATTATTTTAATATTGACAACAGGACTTATCCTCGCGTATGGTCAAGGCAGAGGATTTGTAGATGCAGATAATGATGGAATCTGTGATAATGCAGCTGATTGTCCTAGGTATGGTCAAGGCAGAGGATTTGTAGATGCAGATAATGATGGAATCTGTGATAATGCAGCTGATTGTCCTAGGTATGGAGAAGGGAACCGTATTCAAAATGGCATGGGAAGAGGCAAATGCTACAGGTGTACGGT
>QMUN01000118.1 GCA_003660605.1 Thermococci archaeon | reverse complement strand
CATAGAGAAGTGTATCGTGTCCTTGTCCCTGTGTGTAGTTATCGCAACGTAATATTCATCCTCGTGAGGAACAAACTGCTCCACAAGGAAATGAGTGAGCACACCCGTGGTTTTTCCTGTGGTCTGAATTATGGTAATCTTCCTGTTCATACGCTCTTTTATCCATGTTTTTACCTCATCCCATGTCTTGTTCACGTACAAGAGATTGTTCTTGCCCCTCTTGCCAAAGAGCTGATCAGGCTTGGCTACAAGTTTTTCTGTCTTCAGCCAGGGATTTTCATCTGCTAATTTATTTATATCTGTCTCAGGTCCAATAAGAACAGATTTTGCTTCATATATGAATTTTCCTCCAGAGAACTCTGGTAATGCCTTTGCCATTAATCTCTTCGCATCATATTCTCTAATTCCTTTTTCTGCCATTCAATCACCTACTACCAGCTGTATAGGGTAATAACCCGCCAGCCAAAATTATATCTTTCTGCCTCTCAGAAAGTTCGTATATTGCCTTAAACTCCTTATTTTTTGTCAAATTTCTTACAGTTATTTCTTTTCCAGCCTTTAATTCTTCAATAATTTTTGGCATTTCCAATGAATCACCCTGTTCTATCGTATTATACTCCTCTTCATTTTTGAATATAAGAGGTAGAATCCCGAAGTTCACGAGGTTTGCGTGATGTATCCTCTCTATTGACATGGCAAGTACAGCTTTCACACCAAGATACATGGGGCAAAGAGCAGCATGTTCCCTTGAAGATCCCTGTCCATAGCTCAATCCTGCAACTATAATATTGTGGATGTCTTTTTCCTTGTTCTTAAGACATCTTTCTGGGAATGTGGAATCTACAATCTCAAAAACGAACTCAGCATATTTTGGTACGTTGGATCTGTACTTCAGTCTCGCTCCAGCAGGCATTATGTGATCTGTTGTTATTTTATCTCCAACTTTAAGCATTACCTCTCCTCTGATAACAGAGGGCAGTGGCGTATTCTTTGGAGCCGGCTTGATATTTGGACCTCTCAATATCTCGATCTTCTCTCTTTCAGGCATTGGAAATATAAACATAGAATCGTCTATAATAAATCTCTCGGGAAGCTTTATATCTGGATATTCTATCCCCAGATCTCTTGGATCCGTTATTTCTCCGGTAATTACTCCAGCTGCAGCAGTTTCAGGAGATACTAAATAAACCTGTGCGCTCTTTGTTCCCGATCTCCCCTCAAAGTTTCTATTGTTAGTTCTTAAACAAACAGAGTTTGTTCCAGGGGCAAAGCTGTTTCCTATACAGAAACCACATGCACTTTCAAGTATTCTTGCTCCACTCTTCACCAAACTCTCCAGAGCACCGAGTTCTGTTATCATCTCTAAAACTTGCCTCGATCCTGGTGCTACTCCAAATTCTATATCCTTATGAGCTGTTTTTCCTTCTAGTATCCCTGCAACTATCAGGAGATCCCGTAGAGACGAGTTTGTACAGGAGCCTATCGCAACCTGGTCTATCTTTATTCCCTCGATATCCTTTACACGCTTTACATTTCCAGGACTGTGAGGGCATGCTGCCATGGGTTCTAATTTACTCAGATCTATCTCTATTTCCCTGTCGTATTTTGCATCAGGATCAGCCTTTAGCTCTATCCATTGATCTTCTCTCCTCTGTGCAATCATAAACTCTCTTGTAACGTCATCGCTGGGAAATATGGAGGTAGTTACTCCTGTTTCAGCTCCCATATTTGTTATGGTAGCTCTTTCTGGGACTGTTAAGTTTTTGATACCTTCACCGCCATATTCCAAGACACACCCCACGTTACCTTTCGTCGTAAGAATCTCAAGAACTTTTAGAACAACATCCTTTGCAGATACCCATTGTTTTAATTTTCCTTTCAGATTCACTTTTATTACTTTTGGATATGTAATATAAAATGGTCCTCCTCCCATTGCTACAGCAACATCTAAACCTCCAGCTCCCATAGCAAAGCTTCCTATACCGCCTGCCGTAGGTGTATGACTGTCACTTCCTACAAGCGTTTTTCCAGGCCTGGCAAATCTTTCTAAATGCACCTGGTGACATATGCCATTTCCGGGTCTCGAAAAGATTATACCATACTTTGAAGCAACACTTCTGAGGTATTTATGATCATCAAAGTTCTCAAACCCTACTTGAATAGTATTGTGGTCTACATAGCTTACTGATAATTCTGTTTTAATTTCAGAGAATCCGAGTGTCTCAAATTGTAAATACGCCATTGTTCCCGTTGCGTCTTGTGTTAATGTTTGATCGATCTTTATTCCAATTTCTTTGCCCTTTTCCATCCTACCATCGACAATATGTTTTTCTAAGATTTTCTCCACTATATTCTTACCCATTTACTCACCTACATGATCTTGGTACTTTACGTTTGTCAAGATCAATTGGTTTAAATGATTTATAAACTTTTCGTTAATTTCATTTTATACTTCTAAAAGAATAGCTATTTCTCTCTCTATATTAACCATCTTTGATATATACTCTCTTTTAAGCTCAAGATAATCATTTTCATCCATTTTCTTATTATTGTATGATTCCTCTACCTCTTTTAATGCGTTTTTTATATTGTCAAACTCCACAGAGAGTATTTTTAATTTTTCATCAACATTCTTAGATTTCTGCAGTTTGAGCTTTGATATATTTTCTTTTAATTCTTCAAAAAATACTCTGGAAGCTTCATCCAGACAGAAATACACCCTAACTTTACCTTTCTCCACAATACTTCTTTTTTTTATTAAATCACACTTTAAAAGTGTAGATAAATGCCTTTCTAACCCCCCTCTAGTTATATCGAGTTTTTCTTCAAGCTCTTTTGGGCTCATGTCATCTTTCGAAAGCAGTTCCATTATTTTCACCCTATAATCATTGGCAAGAGCCTGAATTATGCTTAGCATGATTAATATAGCGACGAGAAGTATATAAGTCTTTTCTTTTTCATTTTTGCGAAAACGATAAAATATAGACTCATTTGTGTAAAAAAGCTTATAAATAAGAGTTTTGTGTATGGTATAAGGTGATAAATATGAGAGAAAAAGACAAAATAAAAAGTGATATAATAACAAAGATGCTTGGAGATTTAGAGCGACTCTATAAGAATAAAGAGATAAGCGAAGAGAGTTATAATGAATTAAAATCAAAATATGAAAAGGAATTGGAAAAAATAGATGAATACTATGACTTTGCAGATTTAGGTGACATGATCAGGGAAAAAGTTGAAAGAAGTCTTGAAAAATCGCTAGGCAAAATAGACTGGTATGCAAGGAATGAATTTGTGAAAGAAGATATATTAAAAGGAAAATTTGAATCTAAAGACGTTGAGATAGATTTTAGAGTCGAAAATGGCAGAATAGAGTTAAAAAAATCTGATAATGATGAGTATAATGTTCTCATCAGAAAAAGAGTCAAAGCAAGAAACAGGAAAGATGCTGAGGAAGAGTTTGAAGATATCGATGTAACGATCGATCTGGAAGAGGATAGATTATCAATTCATGCAACAGACACAGTAGATATAATAGCAGCCCTACCTGAAAAAAACTACAGAATCAGAGCAGAAAGTGAGAATGGTGTCATAAATATTTCAGATCTAAAAGGTGAAGAGACAATACTCAGAACAGAAAATGGTAAACTTGTAATGAAGAGTTTAGAATTCGAAAAAATTGATGGAAAGACTGAGAATGGAAGAATAGATATCGGAAATATTAAAACAGAAGATCTTAAATTATTTACAGAGAACGGATCCTTGGTTCTGGATGAAATTGAAGCAGATCAAATAAAAGCGGAAACAGAGAATGGGCACATATCTTGTAACTGCGACGCCAATAGGCAGGAGTTAAAAACGGAGCGCGGGAGTATAAGAGTTAATGTTTCCAAAGGAGAAAACATTGTATCTACCGAAATGGGATCTATTAAGATAAAAGTATCTGAAAATACAAAAGCAGAGATCGAAGCAAGAGTAGGCATGGGGAGAATAAAATGTCAGGGCAGAACGATTGAGGAAGGAGGAAGGTATAAGAAGTATATAATGAACGAAGAGGGTACAAAAGAAGCCAGAATCAAAGCAGAGACAGATATGGGAGCAATAAAAATAATGTAATCTCAGTATCTTACATAAACTTTTATTTCTCCTTTTATTTCTCCATTAT
>QMUN01000117.1 GCA_003660605.1 Thermococci archaeon | reverse complement strand
CTATTACATTTCCCAGAGTGTCTATTTCCACGCTGTCTGTATATTTTTCCATCTCCGATTTTATTAATTCTGCTATCTCTTCTTCATATCCCGAAACTCCAACGCTCTTAACTAATTTACTTAAAAACTCAATGTCCATAAAAATCACCTTTTTCTGATTCTAACCTTTCCAAAATTCTGTAAATGAGATTCTTCATATTTTTATAATCCTCTTTGTTACCAATAGAAGCTGGAGAATGGATATAACGTGATGGCAGTGCAATGACACCCGAGGGTATTCCTCTCTTTGTCAGATGAATAGCTCCTGCATCTGTCCCTCCGGTAAAAGGTCTTTTTATCTGATGGGGAATATTATTTTTTTCAGCAGTATCCTCAAAGAATTTTACAAGCTTAGGATCGCAGATCACAGTTCTGTCAGCAATCGTTACAGCGGGACCTTCTCCAAATTTCGGAATCTGGAGCTCTTCCTTTATATCGGGAGTATCACTTGCAAACGTACCCTCGAGTACAATACATACATCAGGATCTATATCATGCGCCACTACTCTGGCTCCTCTTAATCCTACTTCTTCCTGTACTGTGAACGCACCGTATAACGAAAATGAAAAATCCTTTTTTAACATATCGAGAATTATACTGCACCCCACTCTGTCATCCAACGCCTTCCCTATAAAATTGTACCCATTTTCCTTAAACTTTGTGGCAAAATATATCGGATCTCCGATTTTGACTAATTTTTCGGTTTCTTTTTTATTCTCAGATCCTATATCAATGTAAAGTTTATTATACTCCACCACCTTCTTCAAATCTTCCTTTTTTAAAAGATGAACAGGTTTGCTTCCTATCACTCCGTCTATTTTATTTTTTCCTATGACGACTCTCTTTGCCATGAGAACTCTGTCATCGATCCCTCCAGCCTTTTTGAAGAGTACGTATCCGTCGTCGTCTATATCTCTCACAATGAGCCCGACCTCATCCATGTGTGCCGCAAGCATAACTTTTAATCCTTTACCTTCTTTAGATGATATGAGGTTCCCCAGGACATCCGTTCTATATGACGGGATATTTGGCTTTATTAAGTCTCTCACTTCATCTTCAAAACCTGATATGCCATTAGCATTTGAAAGTTCCTTTAAAAGCATTTTAACCCCTCCAGTATCTTTTCATCTATGCTGGAAATAAAAGCTTTCAATAATTTTGCGCAGTTCCTGACATCTTTTAGATCAGCCGTTTCTACGGGTGTGTGCATGTATCTCAATGGAATGGAAACGACGCCAGTTGCAGTTCCGCTTTTGACGGTCTGGAGCGACACGGCATCAGTCCCGCTCATTCCAGGGAGTACCTCTATCTGGTATGGTATTTTCTCTTTTTTCGCAGTTTTTTTCAGAAGTTCAAAAACTTTTGGGCTTATATTTGGTCCCAATCCAATACATGGTCCTTTTCCGAGTTTGAATGTGTCTTCTTTGCTGTCCTTAGAAAGACCGAATGTGGCGTCTATGGCGATGGCAATATCTGGGAATATTTTATACCCTGAAACTCTGGCACCTCTTGCTCCTACCTCTTCCTGTGTCGTTGCAACAAAATAAATATCGCAGAAAGTTTCTTCCAATAATTTCATCGTTTCCAGAACTGTATAAACACATATTCTATTGTCAAGTGCTTTTCCTGTTACGTGATCATTTGCCAGTTCAGTGCACTTTACATTTACAACAGCAAAATCTCCTTTTTTTACTATCTCTTTTATCTTTTCTTCAGGAAAACCGAGATCTATTACGAGATCATCGATCTCTATAGCTTTCTTTCGCTCTTCAGGTTTCTGTATATGAGGAGGTTTTGCGCCAATGACACCGTCGTATTTTCCTTTTTCAGTAACGACAATAACTTCCTGTCCAAGTAATACTCTGGGATCGATCCCTCCCATCGATACAAAATGAAGAAACTTCCCTATATGCGTGATCACAAGACCTATCTCATCCATGTGAGCTGCAAGCATTATCTTTCCTTTACCATTTCCTTTTTTCAATCCTATTACATTTCCCAGAGTGTCTATTTCCACGCTGTCTGTATATTTTTCCATCTCAGATTTTATTAATTCTGCTATCTCTTCTTCATATCCCGAGATGCCAACAGCATTTGAAAGTTTATCCAACATCTCAGTCACTGGAAATCATCGTTGAAGTTACCTGTATCTCCCCTATACCTCTTATTTTATCTACTATAAATGTATCAAGCATTTTTAAATCATCAAGCTTAATTTTAGCTATAACATCATACTCCCCATAAACGATATGGGCTTCTTCTACTGCTTTTAACTTTGACAATTTGTCTACAACCTCTTTTTCTTTTCCAGCCTGTGTAACACACAAAACGAATGCAATCACCATTATATCACCTAAGTGGAAATAGCTAATACCATATTTAAAGGTTTCTGTGGGTTTCCACTCGACTATAGGAAAAAGATATAAAACACTGTTCGGTAAAAACCGAACAAAAACGATAGATTTTTATTATTAAAGATTTACTGTCATAAAGGTGATAAAAATGAATGTGAAAAACTGTACAACTATGATTGGTATTATTTTGGTGAGTATACTGTACTTTAATATGGTATCAGCCTGTTTTAAACCAACAGATTCTTTTGCCACAGAAGTTTCGTTGAACAAAGACTCCATAAGTTATGATCTGAGTAGAATAAAAGAGGCGGAGAATGTTATAGTTATAGAGAAAGAAGAAGGAAGTTCTGAAGAAGCACATAAAGAAGAGATTGCTCCAAAACCTACCAAGACAGAAAATGGTAAAGAGCCTTCTTCTGAAGATTATATAGAAACTAATGCTATAATCTATCGTTCTCATTACAATAAAGATGTTGCAGTTATTTTAACAGAAGAAGAATGGGAAGGTAAAAAGTATCTGGATGTTAAAATACAGATGCCAACAAAACTCGTTTATAGCTCCCACTATGAACTAAGAGTAAACTTAGATACTCTGCCGCCAATTGCCCAGGAAATTGATAAAGAGTATCTTGAGTCCTTGGGTTACATAGTTGAGGGTGGATTTCAGGGTGAGTGTCTTGAAGTTCAACTTACAAAAGAAGATATATGCATTACTATCTGGAGCTTTAATGACATTGAGGAAGAAGACGATGAAGGTGAAAAAAGAGAAGGTTTCAGTGGTTTTTCTTTTGATGTTAAAAATCAAAGCAGTTTAGCACCTGAATTGGAAGAAGAATTTAAGAATGTACTCAGAGCCTGTGGATTTAGCCCTGATCTTCTGGATCAGGCAGAAATAACACCCAGGAGTGTACAAGATGTTGATTTAGTATCTGCTATAGATATTGACTTAGATAGTTTTGATTGGGGAATGGCATTAAAAACAGAATTAGAATGGCTGCAAAACAATAATGTTATTAGCGGTCTAACAGATGAGGATTTGGATGGAATAGCAAAAGTAGCAGATAAAGGAACTGCTGGCTGGAACTCAAAGATCAGATACTTTAAAGGCAAATGGGTGCAGGGAATTACAGAAGAAATGTCAGAGGAAACAGGAATTTATATGGTAAAAAGTTTAGGGGATTGTAATGGATTTCCCATAGAAAATCTGCCTGAAGGTGTACTGGAGATTGATGGACGATCCCAAGTATCCAATGGTGTAGATACGACAATTCTTATAGGTATTGGCATAGTTGTAGTAGCCTTTATGGGGGTAGCTTTCTGGATTAAAAGGCGATGATATTGGAAAAAATCGGTTTGGATAGAAAATCCTTTGAAGCGTTGGCTTCGGAAAGTAGAGTCAGTATACTGAAGGCGTTAGATGAAAACCAGAAAACGGTAACAGATCTATCTTCAGAGCTTAGTATGGCGAAGTCTACTCTATTTGAACATCTAACAAAAATGGTAGATGCTGGACTCATAGAAAAGAAAGAAAGTAAAAATAAATGGGTATACTATAGACTCACAGATAAAGGTAGAGCGATCCTTCATCCAAGAGAAAAAACAAAGTTTTTCATTGTCTTGGCATCCGCAATCATAACATTGACAGGAGGTGTGTTTGGAATAACAAAATATCTCTTAGGAGAAAAAGCATCAGCGTTACGTAAAGGTGTAGAAGAGACAGGATTAGGGGTATTTCATGATCCCCTCTATCTTTTTGTTGGATTAAGTTTGTTGGTACTTGGATG
>QMUN01000116.1 GCA_003660605.1 Thermococci archaeon | reverse complement strand
CCCTTGTATTCCGTAGTTACAGTTTTTTTATCAAAGAGATCCAGATCTTCTTTTGTAAGTACCAGTGTGACCTTTGTTTTTCCTTTGATTATAATAGAGTTCTCTTTTCCGAGAAGTTTTATCTCTTTTAAAAATTTTAACCATCATTTTCCAGGCTGATCTATAATAACAAGCCTTATCGGTCCTCCATCTTCCTGCGATATATCCTTTCCATCCATTTCGTAACATAGATAAGCGTTGCCCAAATCACTGAGCTCCATTGTTGACATATACCCGTCTATTGCTACAAATGTTACATAATCTGGAGTCACATCGTATTTTTGTAATACCTCACCTAACAAAACACCTTTCCATGAGTTTTCTATCGTGGTACCCGTAGATTTAACTAAGATGGCATTAAACTCTTCGGAAGGCATAGTTTTCAAATCTGAAAGGTTTAATTCTCCTTGTGCTAGCCCAGTTATATTTATTGTATATTTAACTTCCTCTTTTTCTTCGCTTATGCATCCTAAAAGCAAAGATAATGCCAGTATTCCAACAATTATTCTCTTCATGATATCACTTAATTATTAACGCGCGAAACCTTTATAAACGTTATGTTCATAGAAACATATCGATGAATAAAAAATACACCGCCTTAATTTTAATAATCTTTGTAGTATCAATTTTTTCTGTACTTGATAACACAGAATACAAAACTTATAACGGAGAAAAAATAATAAAAGAAGATATTTACCCATATAAATTCGTGTTTTTTGGAGACAATAGACCAGGATCAGGAAAAGAACAGCCAGAAGTTTTTATAAAAATGATAAAAATGATAAATGAAGAAAATCCCTTATTCATTATTGGAGGGGGGGATTTTGTTATAGAAGGAACACCAGAGAATTTCAAAGAGTTTCTAAGAGTTGCAGCAGATTTAAAAGCGCCATTGTTCTATGTTTGCGGAAATCATGATGATTCCAAATATTACAAAAAATATTTAGGAGAAAGAGTTTATTCTTTTACTTATAAAAATTCTATATTCATAGTATTAGATAATTCGAAAGGATTTCTTGATAAAAAACAGCTGGAATTTTTAAAAGAGCAGTTGAAAAGGAGTTTTGAACATAAATTCGTTTTTATGCATATACCACCTTTCGATCCACGTACAGGAGAGAGTCATTGCATGATAAATTCCGAAGAATTCATGAACATAATAAAAGAAAATAATGTAGATTATGTTTTTTGCTCTCATATCCATTTTTATTATGAGAAAAAGATAGGAGATACCGTTTTTATAATCTCGGGCGGTGCTGGAGCACCTTTGGTACATAATGGATTCTATCATTATATTGTTGTAAATGTAAGCGAGAATATAAGTTTTTCAGTGGTAAGGTGTGAAAATGAGTAAATACTACTTTGAAACAAGAGATCTAGTTATAATAGCCATAATCTCAGCTTTAGGAGGAGTATCCTCTACATATATAGGGTATTTAGGGAATTTAGTAAATAGATTTTTGGGTGTTCCTTTTGGAGCAGGACAGTTTCTGGCAGGGCTTCATATATTCTGGATCACTTTGGGATATGGACTTACAAAAAAAAGAGGCACAGGGGTTATGATAGGTGTTTTGAAAGCACTTGTAGAATTATTCTCAGGAGGGAAATTAGGTGTTTTTATATTAGTACTGAGCGGAACTCAGGGATTTTTAGTCGATCTTGTATTTTTATTACTGAGAAAAAGAAATTTTATATCGTATATAATGGCGGGAGGAATAGCTACAGGTGCAAATGTCCTTATATTCCAGATGTTTTTTGCTCCTTATAATGCAATGACCTTGTTTTTCTTGATCTCATGTATAGCTTTTTTTTCTGGTATAATATTTGCAGGATATTTCTCTTTTAGTGTTCTCGAGATTTTGGAGGGGAAAGAAAAGAAATACGGATTAAAAAAAGCGATAACAATTGGATTTGCCACTTTACTCTTATTTGGTGGAATCTATTACTATACAGAGATATATACTACGGGCGAGAAAATTTCTGTATCGGGAAACTGCGAAAATCCTTATGATTTTACTTACGAAGATCTCAAAAGCTTTGAAAAAACAGTAAAAACTGAAATGATTGGAGAATATAAATACGAGGAAGAAAAGGAGTATGAAGGTATTCCACTATTAGATATTCTGGAAAAATCTATACCGAAAGGAGATAAGATAGAGGTCATAGGAAACGATGGATACTCTGTGATCTTTGATTTGGAAAAATTGAATGATGATATTATTCTGACACATGAAAGAAGATTAATTGCAAAGGGATTCGATGGAAGTTACTGGGTTCAGGATGTGGTGGAGATAAAGATAGAATGATAAAAATAGAGAATTTCAGTTATAGATATGAAAAGAATTGGGTTTTGAAAGATATAAACTTAGAGATAAAAGAAGGAGATTTTGTATTAATTGCGGGAAAAAGCGGAAGTGGGAAATCGACTCTCGCTTTAGCTGTCTCCGGCTTTTTAAGAGGAAAAGGTGAAAAAAGGGGAAAAATTCTTTTTAAAGGAAAAAATACAGACGATTATGAATTATTTGATCTTGCAAAGAGTATAGGGGTGGTACAGCAGGATCCCGAAAACCAGATATGCACGCTCAATGTTACTGATGAGCTCAGTTTTGCTTTAGAAAATATGTGCCTTGGTAAAGAAGAGATTGAAAAAAGGATAAAATGGGCACTGAGCATCGTAGGAGCAGAGAATTTAAAGGATAGGAACACATTTTCATTATCGGGCGGAGAAAAACAGAAAATTGCCATAGCATCAATTCTTGCGATGAAGCCAGAGGTCATAATATTCGATGAACCAACAAGCAGTCTTGACCCCAAGGTAACACTCGATATATTCAATGTCATAAAAAAGATAAGAAAAAAATCAGATATTGCGGTAATTGTCATCGAACATAAATGGGAATATATCAAGAAATACGTAAATAAGATAGCTTTAATGGAAAATGGAAGATTAGAACTGGTCAAAACTTTACAATCTCCAGAATACAAAAAAACACGAAGAAAAACTGGAAAAAAAATACTCGAAATAAAAAACCTTGAGTTTTCTTACGGAAATAGAAAAGTTTTGAAAGACATAACATTCGAAGCATACGAAAATGAAGTGATAGGAATAATGGGGGAGAATGGAACTGGAAAAACAACATTTTTGATGTGTCTTATGAACTATCTGGATTATTCCGGGAAGATTCTCATAAATGGGAATGATATAAAAAATAAAAAAACATCAAAAATAGCAAGAGAGGTGGGATTTATTTTCCAGAATCCCAATCACCAGATATTCGAGTCTTCTGTACTGAGAGAAGCTGAGTTCGCTCTAAAAAATTTTAAAAAAGAGGGAAATATAGATTATTTCTTAAAAAAAAGTGATCTTAAAAAATATGAAAATAAAAACCCTTTCAGGCTCAGTTATGGAGAAAAAAGAAGACTCAATATAATTTCTATTCTTTCCTATGACCCTAAAATAATCCTCTTAGACGAACCATTTATAGGGCAGGATCATGAGAACGTAAAAAAAATTATGGAGATGCTTCTTGAAAAGAACAATCTTATTTTAATGGTACTCCATGATTTTAAAATAGCCAAAAGTTACTGTTCAAGAATTATCTTTTTCAAAGATGGAAAAATAAAAATATTGAAGGAGGGAAAATATGAACCCTGTGACTAAGTTCTTAATTCTTATAATATACTGTATTCTATTATTTTTGTTTCATAATATTTTTGTAATAGCATTTTTATGTTTTCTTTCTTTATTTATCTTCTATTTAAATTTAGGTTTTTCGGAGATTAAAAAAAGGAAGTTGATACTTACTTTCTCGTTTTTCATACTGGTACTCAACTTTGTGTTCTTAAAAGGTGATATTTACGAAAAATTGGAGTTTTCTCTGAGGATGGTCTTGAGGTTCCTTGGAATCGTATTTTCAGGTATATTATTTTCAAAGAACGATCCTAACGAGTTTGCATACTCTCTAATGAAAATAGGAATTCCATACAGATATGGCTTTACTCTTGTGTTTACGTTTCGTTTAGTCCCTTTATTTGATTTTGAATCGAACATAATCAGAAAAGCTCAAAGAGCCAGGGGGATAGAGCTTGAAGGTGTGAAGAATATTTTAAACTTTGCCAGATATACTTTTTTTCCACTT
>QMUN01000115.1 GCA_003660605.1 Thermococci archaeon | reverse complement strand
TTCTTTATTTTGTTACCGTTTACTTTAATGTAAATGTACATAACGTCACCACAGATGGGATTTCCTACCTTACCAACAGCATCATAATCCTTGGGCTTTCCCTTATTTCTTGGATTCATAAAATGATCTACCACTTTCTGAGTGTACATAACGTTATAACACCGTTATAATTTAAAAAGGTTTGCACAAGATTTTTTAAGGTAAAGAAATATGGAGATCATGAGTATTCTGATTATAGTGGGAAGCAGGAGCGATATGCATATAGCTGAGAAAGTGAGTAAAATTTTAGAAGAGAACAACGCAGATTATGATCTGGAGATCGCATCCGCACACAGAGAACCACAGAAAGTCTTAAAACTGATAAAAAATAAAGATTACAAGGTTTATATTTGCATTGCAGGTCTTTCTGCTGCTTTACCTGGATTTGTGGCATCACAAACAGATAAGCCTGTTATTGGTGTTCCTGTTTCTGCAAAACTGGGGGGGCTGGATGCACTGCTCTCCATCGCGCAGATGCCCAAAGGTGTGCCTGTAGCCTGTGTAGGAATAGATAATGGAGAAAATGCAGCTTATCTTGCCCTGAGGATATTAAAAATTTGAAAAGTTTTAGATAATATTTACTTCTAAATTCTTTAAAGATGCCTCAATCATCTTTTTAATCTCTATTTTCTCTTCTATCTTCAAAATCCTTTCCAAATTTGTGTTTATAGCTGGATATTTAGGTACATACTGGCATTTTATACTCTTTTTTACTGAAGTCTCATATGTTCCAATTTTTTTTGCTGTATCTATTATCTCCTGTTTGTCCATGCATAAAAGAGGCCTCAAAATAGGGATATTTACGCTCTGCTCCAGTACATAAAGATTCTGAAGCGTCTGAGATGCTACCTGGCCTATGTTTTCGCCTGTTACGAGAGCTTTATACCCATATTTTTCTGAGATCTCTGCTGAGATCCTGTACATCATTCTTTTGCAGAAGATGCATATGAACTTTCTATCCCATCTTCCTGATTTTTCTAAAAACTCGTTTAGAATAGAAGCATGATCTATCGAGTAAAGTTTAAATTTTTTTTTGAAGATATCCGAGAATATTTTTATTGTTTTTAGAGTTTTTTTCTCAGATTCTGCATCTGTTCTAAAGTAGATAAAATCCAGATCATATCTCTTTTTAAGAACTAAATACGCAGCTACTGGGGAATCTATACCTCCAGAGTTTAAAGATAGAAACATCACACCCTCCTGGATAGAGTAGATAAAGGATGGCCCTTGCTTCTGTACTCATACTCCTTGTACCATCCAAAAGGGATTCTATAAACTTCCATTTCCAGCTTTTTTGAGATCTCGTCCAGAATATGCATAGACACACTGGGAGATGCTGGCTTGTCTATAAAAAGATGGATAAATGGAAACAAAACTATCTTTTCAGCTTTTATTTTCTCAGACACATCTAAAATTTCATTTACCACTTTATCTATCTTATCCTCATCTTTATCTTCTATTGCCAAGTAGACAAGCAGAGCTTGCTCTATTTTCCTTTCTTTATTTTCCTCCGTTAATTCCTCTCTTTCTTTTGTAGCCTTTTTTTTAGCTTTCCAGTATATGTAATCTATATGCTTAAAGAGTAAATGCATTTAAACACCTAAATTTTATCGCTTTTTGCAATCTCTCTGAGTCTCTCATCGCCTTTTATTTCCTTTATAAAATTATAAACCTCTTTCGGAACGTTTTCTTTCCAGTTTTCCCCTTTTATAATTTTGGATCTTATCTTTGTTGAGTTGTAAAAATCTCTTGAGTAAAGGGGGAGAGATTTCACCAAGAATCCTTCTTCTTTAAAAAGTCTTACGGTCAAAGGTTCGTTTGAGTACACAACATCAAACTTTGGAACTATATTACAAACATGTCTCACCCATAATGCGTGTATATGCAGATCTGTGATAGGGATTATTATTACTCTTGAAAGATCATCTATCGTTCTTCTTATCATCTCTATCCTCTCGCCGCATGTAAAAGGATTTTTCAATGTATGCGAATACTGTGCAGATCCTATCCCGATTATGAGTTCATCGTTCTCTTCCAAAATCTTTTTGACATTATGAATATGCCCCCTGTGAAAAGGCTGAAATCTTCCTACGTACAATGCTCTCATAAATCTTATACGCTAAGGAACTTAAAAAGGTTAATGAAAGTTTTTTATATTTTCAATATAAGTTTGTTTATGAAAAAATGGATCTTTCTTCTGATCCTCATCCCCTGTGTTCTTGCATCACCTAATGTTTACAAGTTTGGGGAAGATTACTGGTTTGAAAACGAGAACACGATAAAAACAGATACAGGATGGGTCTATAATATTGAAGATTTGATGGATTACACGGTAGAAGGAGAGGTAATGGGGGTAAGGTTCTATAAAGAGGATAAAGCGCCCTTCGGGCTAGTAGATGTGGCATTAGCATGGGGGGATATCTTAAAACCTGAGATCAAGGAAAATCTTGAAGTAACAATGGAGTACAGATACTGCAGTTACTACTACACCTGTGAAAACTCAGAGATATCGTTTTATTATTTGAGGACTCACATGAGTAACAATCATCTTATTCCTGCATCCGAAGATATTTTTAACAAAATCATAAAGATAAAAAAGGGAGATTATATCAAGATATCCGGGACTCTTGTATATATTAAAGGAGAAAAACGTGAGAATAACAAGATTGAAAGAATGGAGTGGGGTCCGTCTTCCACAACTTTAGAAGACGAAGGAGATAAGGCATGTGAGATTATTCTTGTGAAATCCTTGGAGTTTGTTACTCAAGAACCATCAATTTCGGAAACGCCGAATCCTCTTAAAAATTTTGAAGAATTTTATAAAAACGTATGGAAATCTTTCGTGATAATATTTATAGTAGTATTTCTTATATTATACATACCATCCAAGTTATTATCTCGAAAAAAAGAAAAAGTTTCTCCTAGATACGATATAGCTGCAAATATGATAGAATATTATACAAAAAAGGGATACAGAGTCTTAAAATATAATTTTAACGATCCCTTTCTTAAAATTGCTATCTCAAAAAATGAAAAGATATACTTAGCCACCATCGATTTAAAGACAGGAAAAATAAGTTATAGGCTTATCAGATGATCATTAACTATTATTTTCTCTTTTGTAACTTCTCCAATTATTCTTCCATCTTTTAACAAATCTAAAGCTTTATCTACATCTTTTTTGTCCAATACGACAGCAAAGCCTACCCCCATGTTGTACGTTCTGCACATCTCATCAAAATCTACTCCTTTCTCCATGATCTTGTTGAAAATATAAGGTATCTCAGGAATCTCGATTTTAGCTCCAGAAGCTACCCTTTTCAGTTTTAAAAAACCACTTCCAGTTATATGCGATAATCCTTTTATATCTACATTGGAAATTAGTTTCAATATCTCTTTCACGTAAATTTTTGTGGGTTTTAAAACCTCTCTTAAAAGCTTTTCATCGTTTTCAAACAGCTTTCTTGCCAGAGATATTCCGTTGCTGTGAATTCCTGAAGATTTTAATCCTATGATTATATCTCCTTCTTTTGCTGTCGGATTTAAAACTTTTTCAGTCATCCCTAAAGCAGTAGCTCCCAGATCAAACTTTTGGTTCATGTTGGAGTGTACAGCTGTTTCTCCTGACACGATAGCGATATTTGCTTCTTTTGCCCCCTTTAAAAGTCCTTTCCCAAGCTCTTTCATAAATTTCTCGTCTGGTTCTCGTACAACTATATAATCCGATATAGCAATCGGCTCAAATCCATCGCAGATCAGATCATTTACTACCATCGCGATCAGGTCTATTCCTATCGTATCATACTTATTCAGCTTCTCTGCCACAAGAGTCTTTGTGCCAACGCCATCGGTAGATAGTGATAGATAATACTTTCCTATCTTTAAGTAACCACCTTTTTTGGATAATATCTCATTTCTAAGATCTAAAGAAGGCCTTATAACTTTCAAAAGCTCTTTTACAGCTTTTTCCTCTGCGTAAACGTCCACTCCTGCATCAGAGTACTTCATGATTCTTATCTGTTTGGTAGTTTAAAATGGTTTTGGGTAATCAAATACAAAGGTTAAAAACAAGAAAGATTAAGAAATATGTTACATGCAAAAAGAAGATATATTACCTCAACGATTGATCCGTTTTTGCGGGGCTGATTGTAGC
>QMUN01000114.1 GCA_003660605.1 Thermococci archaeon | reverse complement strand
CAAGAATAAGATTTATTTTCATTTTTTCATAAAATTTTTCATTCAGCGTTTGCAGAGCTTCAAAATTCTTCACATCCCCAGAAAGTACGAAGGGCATTCCGCATGGAGAGTATTCTCTATAATTTTTTTCATTTATAATGAGTATCTCAGAGCTCCTATCTCTTTTTCTTAGCTCTATAGCAGTTCTCGTACCTGCGGCTCCTCCACCTATTATAACGATTTTCATGTTCTCGAATCTGTAGAGTATTTAATAAATTTATCTTAACACAACGTTCCATAAACCAGGCTTGTCACGGTTCTTTTGATTCCTTCTACCTCTCTTACCTTCATTACGAAGTGATTTATATTCTCTACAGAGTCTGAAGTTACTTTTATTACCACATCAAACTCCCCATACGTCATATACGCTTCCTCTACTTTGCACGATAGATAGTCAAGATGCATTAATTTTTCTTTAATTTCCTTTTCTTTTCCAGGTTCTACTACCATTTGCATGAATGCAATTGCCATTATATCATCTCCTTTACTTTAATTGTTATCTCCTTATATTTATATTTTGTTATTTTGAAATCTTTATGAATCCAAAACTTTAATATATAGTTCTATCATATGTATAGTAATGTTTACTGTCAGAACAAAAAAATACAAGCTCCCCTTCTCCAGGGGGATTCTGGCGAGATCGCTGACAAGAGCGGGGATAGAAATAGTTGAGGCTTACCACATTGCGGAAGAAATAAGAGATGTACTCGAGAAGAAAAAAACTGAAGAGATACTTTCAGAGGAGCTTATGGAAATTACATACATATTGTTAAATGATAAAGGCTACAAAAAGGAAGCTAAAAATTATCTTGTCTGGAGAAAATTCAGAGAACTTGGAAAACCTATAATAATCCTGATAGGCGGGGGTACGGGTGTAGGAAAATCCGCTATATCATCTGATCTCGGATACAGACTGGGTATAAGATCTATTATAGGCACAGATACTGTGAGAGAAGTTATGAGAAAGATAATCTCTGAGGGGCTTCTTCCAACGCTACACACATCCTCTTTCAAAGCTTACAGCACGGTAGAATCTCCAAGCCCGTATATAAATAAAACAATATACGCCTTTGAGACACAGGTTAAATATGTGAGCGTTGGAGTGAAAGCAGTGATCTCGAGAGCCATACAGGAAGGTTTTAATCTTGTCATCAACGGAATCCATTTAGTCCCTGGATATATAAATATCAGGAAAGAAAATTCAAAGATATTTCATTTTGTTTTGTACTTAAAGGATAATGAGGAGCACATAAATAGATTTTATGCAAGATCTTATGGAACTAGCAGAAATGCAGAGTCTTACATTAAAGAATTTAAAAGAATCCTCGATATCCAGGATTTTATAGTGAATAAAGCCAGAGAATATGATGTACCTCTGATAGAAAACAACTCGCTGGAAAAAAGTTTAAATTTCATAATGGATCATATAACAGGAGAACTTGCGAAGGAAGTTTGATACTATGTTTTTAGATATAGAAAAAGCTAAATACCCTATAAAGCAGTTTATAACAAGAGGAATTATAGGTATAGATAAGAACGAGACGATAAAAAATGCATGTAAAAAAATGACAGAGTTTGGAATATCCTCACTTGCTGTTTTAGAAAATGAAAATATAATAGGATTTCTGAGTAAAAAAGATGTAATAAAAGGTATAGCTGAAGGTTTATCTGTCAATGCAAAAATAAATAAAATTATGAGCAAAAACTTAGTTTTTTGCGAGAGTTCAGTATCCATAGGGGAGGCCTTAGAGATAATGGCCAATTTCCAGGTGAGACATATACTTGTAAAGGAGAAAGAAGAGTTTATAGGTATCTTTTCATTGAAGGACATTATAGATCTGCAAAAATTCAGTCTTGAGACCCAGATTTCAAGTGATTAAATGAAAATAGCACATATATCAGATACCCATTTTCCTCAGATCATAAAAGAAAGTTTTGATAGAAGTATCGAGAAGATAAATAATTCTGATATAGAGTTTGTGATACATACGGGCGATCTCGTAGATAGAGGGTATTTAAGAGAGTATGAAGAAGCGATTCAAAGTTTTTCAAAGTTAAAAAAGCCTATAATATTTGTTCCTGGCAATCATGATGGAAAGAACGTAGGACTGAAATTATTTGAAAATTTCATAGGTCCTTTGAATGGAGTTAAAGAAGGCAAAGATTACGTGGTGATCTATCTCAACAGTGTTATTCCAGACATGAACGAAGGCAGAATCAGCAATTCAAGTTTCCTTTGGCTCAAAGAAACTTTGAGGGGACACTTAGATAAAGAGATCAAGATAGTCTGTTTTCATCATCATTTAGTTCCTGTCCCAAACACGGGGAGAGAAAGAAACGTATTATTTAACTCTGGAGATGTACTCGATCTTTTACTAAAATATGGGGTAAATTTAGTTTTAAATGGTCATAAACATTATCCGAATGTCTATAAATTGGAGGATCTTGTTATAGTCAATGCGGGCACGATGTGTAGCATAAAAACAAGGCTGGGAGATAAGAACAGTTTTAATATAATAGAAATAGACGATAAAATTAAAGTAAAAACCTTGAGATTTGGTGAAATAAGGGAAAGGGAATATGAGAGAAAAAAAGAGAGGATATACAATGTTAACAGTGAAAAATTGTTTAGAATAGTCCAGATAGCTGGAACGTGCATAGATAATAGCGATATTTTTAATAAAAAGATGTTTCTAAATGCTTTTAAAAAAATAAGTACATTAAATCCCGATTTCATTGTACACTGCGGAGATATTGTCAACGAAGGCTTAAATAAAAATTATACGCTTGCAGCTAAATATCTCAAAACACCAATATTTTTTGTTCCCGGACCAAGAGATATTAATTATCTGGGTTATAACCTATTCCCAAAGTACTTTGATTTTATAGAAACACATGTAACAAAAAAAGTAGCATTTAAATTCCTGAACTCGTGTCAGTATGACTCAGATATAGGTGTGATAGGTAGAGGGGAACTTGACAGGATAAAGCAGTTCTCCAGAATTCCTTCAGAGTTTAAAGCTATAGTTTTACATCACAATTTACTTCCAATAGAAAATACAAGAGAAAAAGGACTTTTGGAAGATGCTGGTGACATACTCTATGAACTTACCAGACTGAAAATAGATTTAGTTCTTACGGGTCATTCTTCTCATCCTTCAGCGAGAAAGATCGAGAATACATTAGTTGTTAATGCCAACTCTCTCTCGTGCAAAAGACAGAGAAATTTATTCGGAAACTCGTTTAATATTATAGACGTCTATAAAGATTTTATTTACGTATCCGAGATACAGAGCCTATCGGGATCGAGACATGTTCTCGGGATATGGAAGAGAAAAATATAAAGCTATTTCATTTTCGGCATCTCAACAAAAAATATGCTCCCTCCTTCAGGATTGTTCTCCACCCAGACTCTGCCTTCATGCATATCCACTATCTGTTTTACTATCGCCAATCCGAGTCCACTTCCTTTAACATCTACATCTCCCCTCTCAAATCTTTCAAATATAGCTTCTTTGAGTTCATCTGCAACTCCCTCTCCCCAGTCTTTTACGCTTGTTCTCCATTTATCTTCTCTATCCCCTATATCGATCTCTACTTTACCATTTTCTGGAGAATACTTTATGGCATTGTCTATTAAATTAAGAAAAAGATCTTCCAGTGTAGGATTTGCATTAACTGGATAGGTTCCTTCAGCTTTATAGATGATATCTATGCTCTTTTCCTTAGCCTTTTTTTCTAAGTCTTTTAATGTTTCTTTTATTATATCTTCAAGATACCTCTTCTCAAACTCCTTCTTGTACACTTTTTCTTTCAATTGTGAATAGAGTTTCGCATTTGCAATAAGAATATTCATTTTTTCTATACTCTTTTGCATTTCTCTGATGTATATTTGAACTTTTTCATCTGCATGCCTCTTTATTAAATATGTATATCCCTTTATTACAGTGAGAGGATTTTTTAAATCATGACTCAGTATGGAGACAAACAGCTTTTGAAGCTCAGAGGATCTTTTTATTGTTTCTAAAAGTCTTGCATTCTCTATTGAGATCGCTGCTTGAGACGCCAGGATTTCAAGCAATCTCTGATCCTCTTCTGAGAAGGCATTGAGTTCTTTGCTTTCAGCATCCAATACTCCTATAACTTTATCTTTTATCTTTATAGGGACACAT
>QMUN01000113.1 GCA_003660605.1 Thermococci archaeon | reverse complement strand
ATTATCAAATTTATTCTCAAAGCAACTTCTTTTTCTGTTCCAGGTTTTTCGACCTTTACCCTCACCATATGTATTATATCGGGATCTATTTCCGCTACTTCTCTTGCAACATCTATGGGTATTGCCCTCATCTGATCCATAATATAGTTTCCTGTCTCCATGATCCCCACTACTTCAAACTCTCTCTCGTAGAACTTTACTTTACTTCCCACTTTAATATCTTCCATCTTCGCATACGTACTTCCCACTATCATTTTGTATCTATCGCTCGCTTGTAGAGCTCTTCCCTCTTTTACCTCAGTGGCAGATGTGCCGATAAGCTTTTCGGCTACAGGATCGATACCATAGACCTCAAAACTTCCTGCACCCCTTCCAGCCTTTATTTCTTTTTCGGGTATAATAACGACAGGGGCAACGTATTTCACACCCTTTATCTCTTTTATTTCATCCATAACATCTTCGTCCATAGGCTGCATGGCTAAGATATTCCCACTTTTCGTGATTGTAATATCACCCGTGAGCGACCCCATCACATCGAGTGCACTGCTTTTTAATCCATTTGAGACGCCCACCAATGCAACGATGGCAGAGACACCTATCATTATCCCCAATAAAGATAGAAATGTTCTCGCCTTTCTTCTCAGTATATTCTTGTAAACGATCTCCAGGAAGTTCATGGGCTCACTTCATTATTTTCTTCAGATCTCTGCGTTTCTTATACCACCAGCCAATTATCCCAATTATACCAAGTACAAAAACTCCCATTAACTGTTTTGTATATGCTTTTCTCTCTTTTAAAGTTATGATATAACTATCCTCAAGAGTTTTTTTATTGCCGAGCTCGTCTTCGTACTCCACAAGAATCTTTATCTCGCATTTTTCACTTCCTGTATCTGGAATGACGGTATTAAAAACTGCTGCACTGCTGTCCCCCTTCTTTATGCCTCCAACGTAGCTCATAAAGTTTCCGAGGCTTGACGAAAATCCCACTTTCACAATTTTTGCATCCCCTGTTCCTATATTCTCGAGATTGACAGATATTGTAACCTCTCCGCCTTTAAAAGGTATCTTCGGATCAGAGTCCACACCCTGAATTACTATCCGGGGAACACCTCTTATCTCCAATCCTATTATATGTTTTTCGTTCACTATATTTCCAAGATCATCCAGATATGCAATATTAAGTGTTATTGGATAATTTCCGGAGTCCAGATCTTCGTTCACGCTTAAATCAAAGCTCACCGTAATCTCAGAATCTGGGAGAAAATCCTTGTACAATTTCTCAAGATCATCGTTGTTGGGAGTCAAAATAGGAATTGAATTAACTAATGGATCTATTCCAATCTTTATCCATTTTATTTCTCCACTCCCTGAGTTTCTTAACTTAAGAGTGAGTTCAAAACTCTCTCCGGGAGATAGTTTTCCTGTTTTTACGTCTGTTATGTCTATGACAGCATTTTTCATTTCCTCTATTTTAACAGCGATAGTTTTCTGTTCATTAACAATATTTCCAAACTCGTCCTTATACGTTACATTTACAGCAAGAGGATAAGTTCCTGGTGGTGTTTTTTTACTGGTTTCCAACGAAAATTTTATTTTAGCTGTTTCTTTTGGTCCTATATTCTTATATATCCTTTCTAGATCGTCTCCTTTCGGCATGAATACCTCGCTTATGAGATTCAATCTTATCCATTCGATCTCTGCCCCTCCTATATTTTTAAGATCGAAACTCAGATCAAAAATGTCTCCAGATTTTATATCTTCTGGATACTCAACATTTTCTATTGATATGAGCACTTCAGAGATCACTCTGATCTCAAAATCAAACTCCTGAGAGAATTTATTGCTTTCTATCCTTCCTTTTATTGTATATTCCCCAGAATCTGCATCTTCATCTATATCTATCTCAAATATGGCCGTTTTTGGAAAAGACTTCCAATCATGTCCCATATCCCCTAAAGAGTACTCACTATCCTCAACAGATAATGGTTTTTTTGGGAACAACCTTACTTTCACATTTTCAAGATCAAAGTTTGTTTTATTAGCAACTACGATTGTTATCCTAGCAGTTTCTCCAGATTTGTAGTAAGGTCTATCAGGAATAACTGTCACATTAAAAGTATCTGCTGCCTCTATAGGCACTATCAAACTCATGACCAAGATCAAAACCAATGCTTTTTTCATAGTATCACCTGAGACTATGTAAGAACACTTATATATAAAGCTTTCGGTTCTTACACAAAAAAACTTAACATACCCTTTCAATATAATACCATGTTCCTCGGTATAGATCTTGCTGGAGATGAGAAAAACATCACAGGAATGGCTTTTATAAATGAAAAAGTAATACTGGAATCTTTACATAGCGATAACGAAATCTTGGAGTTCATAGAGAAACACAGTCCCGAAGTCATTGCTATAGATGCTCCTCTCTCTTTTTATGGTGAACATTTCAGAGAATGCGATCTTGAATTGAGAAAAGAGTTTAAGATACTCCCTCTTACTTTTAAAGGTATGCAGAAACTAACTAAAAGAGGAATTTCTCTTAAAAAAAAGATCAGAGAAAAAGTAATAGAAACGTATCCACATGCATCGAGAAAAAAATTAAAAGACGAGTTAAAAAAATACACTTTTAAAAATAAACACGAAGAAGATGCACTGATATGTGCTTTAGTCGCAAAAGCTTATTATTTTAAAGAGGCAGAATATTATGGTGAGAAAGATAGGATATATGTTATCTGATCAAAAATAGATAAATTTAAATTTGAGAACGTAGAGTGATTGCAATGTTGTCCAAAAGAGAGATGATGAAGATCGTAGGGATTACAGCGGTACTTCTTTCCGTAGTTTATTATACTATTATCATATCTTTTGTTTCACACGGTGTTTTTGCAAATGTTTCAATTTCAGAAATATTCTATTTCCTGACCAGTTTTTTCATAATGCTTTTTATTAATCTGATTTTAGGTGTTTACTTTATATCGCAGTACGAGTTTACTAAAAAAATGGAAAGAGAACTTCCCGCAATAATAACTGAGATCAATCCCGATATCTCAGAGGAAGAAAGAAGAGAGTACTCCCAGAAACTGGCTTCAAAGCTGAAAGAACTGATAAAATGAATTTTTACTCTTTTATAGTTAATAAGCCTGTTTATATCTCTTTTCCCTATCTCAACTTCTTAACAACAAACTCGCATGCAACATACATCGGCTCAAACTCCTGAGAAACAGGAGGTGCATAGCAGTATTCTATGTTTGCAAGATCTTTTACATTCATTTTATTCAGTATAGCCAAACACATGGCGTCTATTCTTCCAACGAGGGATTTCCCGATCATCTGAGATCCTATGATCTTTCCTTTTTCATCAGCTACTATCTTCACTACTATATCTTCTCCTTCCATGTATTCAGGTCTTGTCTTTCCTCTGTATTTTCCAGTTATAACTTTTATACCCTCATTCTCAGCTCTTGCAACTGTCAATCCTGTAGTTCCTATCTCCAATCCGAATAACTCTGTGATCGATGTATTTAAAACGGGTGTAAAATTAGCATCTCCTCCCGTTATATTTTCTGCCAGCACTTTAGCCTGTCTTACCGCAGTCGTAGCTAACTGGCTCATTATTAGTTTTCCTGTTATAAAATCTATACATTCGACGCAATCCCCGCAGGCATAAACATCTTTAATGTTCGTTTCCATCTTTTTATTTACTTTTATACCAAACTCTGTCTCTATTCCCGCTTTTCTGGCAAGATCGATATTTGCTCTCACTCCAGAAGAGATCACGACTAGATCGTATTCTATTTCTCTTTTGTCTGTTCTGACTTTTTCTCCTATCCCCAGAACCTTTTCATTGAGGTAAATTTCGATTCCTTTATCTTCCAAATGTTTTTTAACTATCTCAGCCATGTCTTTATCAAGCATTACAGGTAAAACTCTGTCGAGCATCTCCACGACAGTTACTTTGATATTGTTCTTTGCAAATGCATACGCTGTTTCCAACCCTATCAATCCCGCCCCTATGACAGCAGCTTTTTTTATTTTCTTCATTTTCTCATAGATCTTTTTTGCATCGTCTATATCTTTAAAAACTATAACGTTTTCAGAATCAACACCTTTTATCGGTGGTACAAATGCATAGCTTCCAGTGGCTAAGATTAATTTGTCATAACTCATTTCATTATCATCAAAAATAATCTTTTTGTTTTCAGGATCGATTCCTATAACT
>QMUN01000112.1 GCA_003660605.1 Thermococci archaeon | reverse complement strand
TGATAGAGTTGCTTGCTGTTACCCTCTGGGGAGAACTGGATTTTCTGATTATAGATATGCCTCCTGGCATCGGAGACGCGATATTAGATGTTATACGACTGATAAAAAAAATAGAGTTTCTTGTGATAACAACTCCATCAAAGGTAGCATTGGAAACGGTGAAAAAGGTATTGAAAATGTTGAAAGAACTGGAAATACAGACTATAGGTGTTATTGAAAATATGAAAACTGGCGAGTCATATGTTAAAAAAGAAATAGAAAAACTGGAGATACCCTATCTTGGCGAGATATATTTTGATAAAGATTTTGAAAATTCTATAGGTGATACAGAAAGGCTCCTAAAAACAGAGTTTGCACGAAGTATAGAGAATATTATTTTGAAAACTTTTAATAATTTTTAGCCTGCGGGAGTATGAAAAAAGCGATTGCAAATATAACTAAAGTAACACCATAATGGAAAAGAGAGTATAATGGAATATACGCATAGGTAAGAAATCCTATAAGGTAATATAGAAATCCTACCTCCATCAACAGCGGAAGGGCGTCCCTTGTTTTTATATAAAAAAAAGCCTGAGTCATGAGAACAAAGGCATCCAATCCAATGGTTATCCCCATGTACATGACAAGATATATGCCATCAAGTGTGTACGCAAAATCAGTCTTCAGAACTGGTGAAAGAATTACTACGATAACTATAAGAAAAAGTAGAGGAAAAACAAGATATATCATTAGATCTCTTTTATCGTCTTTTTTAATTGGCAGCAAGAAAAGTATAGCAGGAAACAGTCCCAAATCTACGGCTAAGAACGAGAAAAGCATAGAGATCTTGACAAAAAACAGCATATCTGTGTATTTACCTACTATGTAGACTATTTGCAAAGCCGAAAATAAACACCATAACATTAGAAACAAAAAAGATGTTACCTCACTTTTTTTCCATTTTGAATAGAAAAAGGATGAAAAAATAAGAAATATAAGACATATAAATGCATAGAGTAACATTTCTATTTCCATTTCATACCCTTCCGTATATAACATCAATAAACTCTTTGAAATCCTTCAACTCAGCTTTTTTCTTTTTAAGTTCAAGAGGAGACAAGGCTCTGTTTATCTCTTCGTCAGAAGGTTCCTTTATCTTGTATCTTGCCATGATTTCTTCTCTTGAGATTTTTGTTCCTATTTTTTTAGTCAAGTCTTTGAACAACTCTGGGTTCGATTTAAGATAATTTTTTAATGCTTTTTCTGGATTTTTCAAAAATATTTCAGGATTTTTTTTCTTCAGTGAATCGATATCCCCTATCGAATAGAAAAAAACTTCATCTTCATTCTTGAAAGATTCAAAAAGATCTACCAAGGCTTTATCCCCTGTTTTTTCTTTACATGCCGCAGCTATGACTTTCTTTTCATTGATGATAAGAAAAGATTCATCCGATACTGACAGTAATCCTGGAATTTCTGTTTTCATGATAAAATTTAGTATCTCTTTTAAATTTGTCTTCTTCAGATTTTTAGACCACAGAAGTTCTCCCTTATTTATCTCCATATCGTTATAATCTACTTTCTACTATATAAATTTTTTTCTATGTTTGCTTCTCTTTTTTTAAAATTAAAACACTTGTGAGGATCATTATCCCGCCGAGTATCTGTGCAATAGATAATGTCTCGCCAAGTAAAAGAAAACCGAAGATTACAGCCACCAGAGGTTCGAATGTACTTATTATTGAGGCTCTTGAAGCTCCAATAAGCTCAAGTCCTTTAAAAAATGTTACGATGGCAATAACAGTAGGTATCAGTGCCAAAAGCAGAGAAAGAAGGAATAGTTTCAGTGTCAAGTTAATTTGCAGAGCACCAGTAGATGTACCGATTATAAAAAATGTAAAAGCTGCAGAAAGCATGACATAGACGCCCATAGTTCTTGGATCGACATTTTTAACTGTTATTTTACTTAACGTAATATAGATACTGTAAATAAAGGAAGAAGCCATTATAAAAGCCACACCTTTTAGATTTACCTCTATCCCGTTAGAATAAACGATTAAAAAAACGCCTATTAATGCTGAGAGCAGTGCGATGATCGTTTTCCTTGTGATGCGTTCTTTAAGAAAATATATTGCCATGATTGTAACGAAAACTGGAAATGTATAAAGAATCAGCGTTGTAACTCCGACGGAGAGATAATGAAGAGCCTGAAAGAATCCAAATGCCTGCCCAGAGTAACAGAGACCCCCTAAAACTAAAACAGCTGTAAGATCCTTTTTTGCCACTTTGAGATCAATATTTTTGAACTTCGTATAAATGAACATTATCATTGAAGCAAATAAAAATCGCATGAAAAGGAGAGTAATCAAATTTACATTCTCCATATACGCAAATTTGGCAAATATACCAAGAAAGCCAAAGCTAAAAGCAGAGATAAGAACCCATATAACTCCTCTCTGATACTCAGACGCCATGAAAATTATAGCTGTTTTTCCTTATAATTCTTTTGAAGAAACAGAAGATTTATTAAGAACATGCTCTTTATTTTATTGGTGAATGCAATGTACAAGGTATTGGGTATTAGTCTAATATTGATCTGTACCCTAGGATGTGTTAAAAAAGAGGCATCTCAAGTCATGGAAAAAATAGATCATGTGAGATTAACAATTGTATATGACAACAATCCCTATGACAAAGAGTTAACAACTTCGTGGGGTTTTTCATGCTTAGTCGAAAGTGAAGATAGGACAATTCTCTTCGATACGGGAGGGGATGCCGCCACTCTAATTAACAATATATCAAAACTAAAGATAGATATAGGTAAGATAGACACTATTGTACTGTCGCACATTCACGGAGACCATGTCGGCGGAGTTTCTGGAATTCTGGAGAAGAATCCAAATCTCACGATCTATCTTTTATCCAGTTTCCCTGAAAGTTTCAAAGAAGGAATCAAGAGGTATGGGTGTAATACAGTAGAAATCCATGAAGAAACAGAGATCAATGATTATATAATGAGTACAGGCGAGCTGGGAACGTGGATAAAAGAACAGTCCCTTCTTCTCTCAACTGATAAAGGCATAGTTGTGGTTACAGGCTGTGCTCATCCCGGAGTTGTGAATATTGTGAAGAAAGCAAAGGAGATCACAGGGGGAGATATATATTTGGTAATAGGAGGCTTCCACCTCGGAGGAGAAACCAGAGGAGAGATCGGATCCATCATAGAAGAATTAAAAGATTTGGGAGTTGAAAAGATCGCCCCCTGTCACTGTTCCGGAGATCTTGCTCGTTCTATGTTCAAAGAAGCCTTCGGTAACAACTACATAGAGGCAGGAGTAGGAGCTGTTATAGAAATATAGAGTGCTGTGAAATATCATTTTTCTAAAGTGTTATCTATTTGTAATTCAAAGGTATCTCTCACGCCATTAACATCTACTATATAAACGCCTGCTTTTAATCCAACTGCGTCCAATGCGATAACTTCCTCGAATGGTGTAATTACTTGTGCACAGATTGCGTCAGAAGATCGAGATGTGGTTATAGTAACGAAAAATGTATCTCCTTCACGTCTCGTTGTAATTTTGTCAACTTCAGTGCAACTATCGGAATGTTCACCTTTTGCAACAACGTGTACCTGAACAGGAAATGATTCAAGCAGCATAATCTCAATATCATTTACATTAGCTACTTCATTCTTTCCAATTATTTTTTCAATACTGCTAGCCCAGAAAGTAGTGCTGGGAGCAGTTCCAGTATTTGACTTAAGTTCACCTGTTACAGTCACCCAGTCGCCATTTTCTATTCCTTCTACACTTACCGAAGCTCTTTGTGTTCTGTCATCTTCTACCATAAAGTCATACCATACCTCCAACATTTTTCCATCTGAAGTCAATGTAAAGCATGGACACAGAAGTTCACCTAAGGCACTTACCTTTCCATAAACTTTAACTTCCGTGTCATACACTGGATTTTTTAATAGTTCAGAAATACTCAGAGACTCTTCAGGCTTTTCCGATTCTTGACTTATACAGCCTAAAACGAGAATTGCAGGAATTAGAACTAGAAATAATATTCTTACATTCCTTTTCATTTTAAGGAGTTTTCCTCTTGCACATTCTTGCCCTATCATAATTATCACTCATATCAAGAATATATAAAAATGTTTGTATTAAGTTCAGAATATTTTGAAGTTATATTAAACTAAAAATCGCGTTATCACTTGATATATTTCCTTCAGCATTATGTGTTTTAC
>QMUN01000111.1 GCA_003660605.1 Thermococci archaeon | reverse complement strand
GTGGCTGAAGGCGTAAAAGAAATGAATGGCGCTACAGCAATCGTTAAGAAAGTGGATGATACCCAACTGGAGAACTTGTTAGAAGCTGACGGGATAATAGTCGGTTCACCTACCTATTATGGACAAATGTCATCTAAAATAAAAGAATTGTTTGACGAATCTGTAAAGATTCATGGAAAACTAACCGGAAAAGTAGGTGCTGCTTTCACCAGTGCTGGTGGAACTGCTACAGGTGCGGAAACGACTCTTCTCTCCATCTTACAGGCGATGCTGGTTCACGGCATGATAATCCAGGGAAGAGCCGATAACAAACATTATGGTGTTGCCTGTGTAAATGCTCCGAACGAGGAAGCTACGAAACTATGCAGAGAACTTGGAAAGAGAACTGCTGGTTTAGTGGCTAAGTTAGCAAAAGGGTGATAAAATAAGTGAAGAATTTGATTTTGAAAAATATTGGTTAGCGAAATTTACCAAACGCCTAGACGAGATAGCGGGAGAAAAAATCAAAAAAGAAATTATGAAAGGCAGCGAAGATTTCTCTGACAATTCCAGTCGAGAGGAAGTAATAAACTGGTCTAAAGAGGCAATGAAAAAATTGGATTCTCTTGTAGATGAAAAGAGAAGAATAGAGATAATGACCGGCTGCGCCTGCCAGTATCCAAAATCTGATTTGAAGGAGATGAGAAAAACGTATGAGGAAACTAAAGACATCGATTTAGTCCATCAAATGCTACAGGAACAATTCGTGTCATTTCTTAAGAACTCTTTGAAATTAAATAATGAGCTCATTGAAGAAATAGTAAAACGAGGATGGGGTTCAGGAGGAGTAAAGAAAGGAAACACGATTATTGCTACAAAGATACCCAAAAGCGGCTATCTTATCGAGTACATGAAAGAAACAGATCCGGAAAAAAAGCGAGCACTATATTGTCACTGCCCGAGAATCAGAGAAGCGATAAAATCTGGAACAAAAATTTCCCTCACTTACTGCTACTGCGGGGCAGGGTTCTACAGGGGAATATGGGAGTACATACTCCAGCAGTCAGTGAAGGTAGAAGTGCTAGAATCGGTGCTCCGGGGGGATGACGTGTGTAAAATTGAGATTCATCTACCTTTAGAAATAGTAAAAAAATAAAAGGGTGATAGAAACGGATGAAAAAGGGTTCAGAAAATTCTTGAAAAGAAGTGGGAGGTCACAGAGTGTTCTCAAGAGAGTAATAACTTATGTGAAAGACTTCGAACGATATCTACAAGAGTACCGTGATGTTAAAGAACTTGATGAGGTGGTTTCTAATGACTTGGAAGGTTTTGTAGAGTGGATCGAAAAAAACCTAAAACATCGGCAAAAACACATCTATGGGCTATAAAATATTATTTCCAATACACGTCGAACGAAACAGGGTAGAGTACCTTTCCAGATAAAAAAATTCAGAGGTGTAAATCAAGCCCATGCAGAGAAACTATCTGCCATAGGTATAAAGACAGTTGACCAAATGCTGGAGGCAGGAAGAACTAAAATTAAAAGACAGAATCTTTCAGAAGAAACGGGAATTCCCCTTGATGCTATTTTAGAGTTTGTGAAACTCTCAGATCTGTCAAGAATTGGAGCTGTGAAAAGCATACGTGCCCGACTCTATTACGATGCGGGAATCGATACTCCTGAAAAAATGGCTCAATGGGATCCAAAAAACTCAGAACTTACTTGATAGAATTTGTTGAAAAGACAGGCTTCAACAGCATAGCAACATTACCAAAAGAAGCGGAATATACTGTTGCACAAGCTAAGAAACTACCCAAAATAGTGGAATACTAATAAATTCTGCATATCGAATAACAAAAGAAAGATCAAAACTTCTTCATCAGATCGTACTCTTTACTTACTTCTTTAAATCAACACAAAACCTTATAAAATATGTCTGAGTGTGAATTGTATGGGAATAATAGAAGCTGAGCATCTCGATAAATATTATCCTCCTCCGAGAAAGGGAACATTTGGATTCATTGATCTGATAAAAGACCTCAGAAAACCGAGAGAGACTTTGCCCGCGTTGGTAGACGTTAACTTTGAAGTCAAAGAAGGCGAGATCTTTGGACTACTGGGACCGAATGGCGCAGGAAAAACGACATTCTGCAAAATAATGAATGCACTGGTGATACCTACCTCGGGACATATATACATAGATGATTATGAATCCGTAAAAGATCACGAAAAGATCACAAGAAAGATGGTAACTATTTTCGGAGGCGAAAGAGAGATGTGGGGTTTATTTTCATGGAGAGTGACAATAGAACGGAATCTGAAATATATTGCCGAGTTATGGAAAGTGCCTCCACATCTTATAAAGAAAAGAATAGATTATGCCATGGAGATACTCGATCTCGAAGAGAAAAGAAGAGAGTGGTACCAGAAACTCTCGGCAGGCATGAAACAGAAGGTTCACTTAGCTTTAGCATTTATCGTACAGCCGAAAATAATAGTTCTGGATGAACCGACAATCAGGCTAGACGTTCCTTCAAAAAGAAGAGTTCATGATGCCATAAAGAAAGAACTCTGCCGGAACTTGGGATCTACTATTCTATTAACTACTCATGATATGAGCGAAGCGGAAAAGATGTGCGACAGAGTTGCGATTCTCAATACAAAGATTGAATTTATAGACAGACCTGAAAACATCAAAGAACTCTCAAAGGAGTATGAGATTCTGGAACTGAAGTTAAAATATCTGAATTCAAAGACAAAAAAGGATCTTGAGCCCTTTACGATAAGAACTGAAGAGACTTATAAAAATGGGATTTATAAACTAAAAATATTTTTTGAAGACAAAGAGAAGAATCTCCCTGAAATCTTGGGAGTTTTAAAAAGTTCCAAAATTGAGGATATAAAAATAAGGACACCTTCTCTTGAAGATGCTTTTATCTATATGATCAACAGAGGTAAAAAAGATGTTTAATGAGATTAAATCAGAGATAAAAGTCATAAGCTCGTTTATAAGAATGGGAGCATACACATTTTTCTCGCAAAGGTGGGGAGTTATCTCGCAGTTTTTGGGGATCGCTGTAAATATAGGTGTCATCGGTATCTTCGCAAAGCTTGTAACCTTAGATGCAGATATAGCTCAGTATGGAACACCGAGATTTCTGGAATTCTTTGTAATAGCTATGTTTATTACCAACTTAGTATTTATTGGTACAGGCAGTGTCTCCGGAATCTTACGAGGAGCCAATTTTGCCAATCTCTATACTTCCCCGTGTAAATTTATTACTATATTTATAGGTGCAAACTCATGGAAAATAATATGGAGATTTCTGACGAGTTTCTTCTTTATTTTTTTAGCTGTAACACTCTTTAATGCTGAGATATACTTTAATTCTGGATTTATGGTAGTTTTTATCTCTGGATTTGTTTTGATGCTCGCATTGGATCTTTTTGCTGCCGGTTTTACCATAGTAACAAAAGCACCCACAGATCCTATAAACTGGTTTCTGGGGCTGACATCCCAGTTGGTTTCAGGAACTTACTTTCCTGTTGAAAATCTCCCTTCATGGCTCCAGCCGATCGCACACATGCATCCACAGACATACGTAAACAAGTTTGCAAGGCTGACAATGGGAGGAAATGCCAGTCTTACCGAAGTATGGCCAGAGTTAAGAGCTTTCGTGCTCACAACTATAATAATGCTTATAATAGGATACGTGATGTTCAAGTATGGATTTAAAAGAGCGAGAGTCTCCGGAACTCTCGGGCATCAGTAATCTCCTATAATCTTTCTTATGGCTTCTGCTCCCCCATTGCCATACGATTTTCTTGTTATATAATCTGCTTTTTCCTTTAATTCTTTCACAGCATTTTTCACCGCTATTCTATATCCCACCACTTCAAAAGCTGGAATATCGTTGTAGTTATCACCAATATAAATGGTATCTTTCAGATCTATGTTCATCATTTTTGCAAGCTTTTTTAAAGCGTTTCCTTTATTAACACCTTTGTTTTTTATATGTATTCCAAATCCGGAATCAGTAACTTCTATGTTTAAATTATGTTTGCTCGCAATATCCAGGATTTCGTTAACGTCTATGTTATAAACAACAATTCCCGTTTTGCGTAAAAAAATTGGTGCTACATCTACCTTTTCTTTTATAAATTCATAACATCTCAAAGGTTCTTCAAGCGATCCTGAAACTTCAATTTCTGAGTTATAAGATATTATACCTCCATCCTCAGCGATCACACCCCCTGAAGTACCTAT
>QMUN01000110.1 GCA_003660605.1 Thermococci archaeon | reverse complement strand
ATTATTCAGGAAGCAATTCCCTGCGATATTTCTGGAGTTGCATTCACAAAAAATCCTGTAAATTATGAAGATGAGATTGTAATAGAGGCTGTTTTTGGACTCGGTGAAGCTCTGGTATCTGGAAAGGTACATCCTGACAGATATATACTGGATCCTAATTTAAACCTTAAAAAAAAGGAGATTGGAGCAAAAGAATACAAAGTTGTACTTTCTGAAACAGGAACAGAAAGAGTTAAACCTGAAAAAAAAGAATGTCTGAACAGGAAAATGTTGAAAAAAATAGGTGAAACATCGACTAAAATAGAAAAAACCTTTCAAAAACCGCAGGATATTGAATTTGGTATTTATAGAAACGAGATATACATATTCCAGTCCCGGGATATCACCACGAAAAAAGAAGATCTCTGGACTAGAGGGTACAGCGATGATTACTGGACAGGTGTAACATCCCCTCTATTTTTCTCGCTTCTTGGAGAGTTCCTTGATGTTTACGTAAATCAGGAAGGAAACAGGATAATGGGGTATGATGAACTCGAAGGCGTCAAACTTTTGAGGTATCATAAAGCCCATGCATACTTTAACACAAGAGTTCTCAGAGATGTTTTCAAGTACAATCCAAAGTTTTCCAGGGTGAAAGAGCTTCTGGATTATTTTCCCGAACATGAAAGAGAAGAGATGAAAGAACTTCCATTCAATGCCTTGAAAAGACTTCTTGCAGAGTTAAGGATCGCTGTCTTTGACTGGGATGGAGTAATATGTAATACCTATAAAAAATACAATAAATTTTCGGAAGAATACCTGAAAAAGCTTAAAGAATTCGATAAAATAGATCTAAAGACTCTAAATGACTCTGAAATTTTAGAAAAATATAGATATTTATACGATATATGCCTGAAGCATTACAGACTGGTCAGGTGGGGAATAGCCACTCATAATATGGGTATGAACATGATCTTAAAGAAATTCATAATAGAGTGGTACTGTAAAGATCCCGATACAACTCACAATATCCTTGTTTCCGGCCTTCCAAAAAACAAGGCCACAGAAACTAATCTTGCATTGTTCAGTCTTGTAAAGACTAAAAAAGAAAGAAATGAAATTTTTGAAAAGGAGTTTAAAGAGTTTTTAGAAAAATATGGTCACAGATCATACTCCAGAGACATTATCTTCCCGAGATGGGCTGAAAAGCCTGAGTTAGTTTTGGATATTGTGAACTCTCTTTTGGAGAACGACAGGGACATAGAAAAAATAGAGATCGAAAAAAGGAAAAAAAGAGAAGAGCTTACAAAAAAAGTTCTTGAAAAAATAGAAAAACAAAAATTCGGATTTATAAAAAAGCAAATTTTCAAAATCATACTCTTTTATGCTCAAAAATACATAGCATTCAGAGAAAATCAGAGGTTTTTCCTGGATCATCAGAGTTTCAGGTTCAGAAAGATATTTCTGGAAATCGGGAAAAGACTGGAAGAAAGAGGAATTCTGGAGGAGAAAAAAGATGTATTCTTTCTATTCAAAGAAGAAGTTTTCGATGCCTTAAAAAATGGAAATGTAGATATGGAATTACTAAAAAAAAGAAAAGAAGAATTTAAAGAGTATGAACATAAACTGCCTCCAATGTTCTTGCAGGGAAATATGGAGTTTGACGAGGAGTTCGATTATGAAAAAGAGTTTATCGGCGTTGCCTCAAGTCCTGGAGTTGCAGAAGGAAAGATAAGGCTGATCAGAGACATTCACGAACTTCACAAAATCCGAAAGGATGAAATAATGGTGGCAACATGCACAGATCCGGGCTGGACTCCCGTATTTTTAAAGATAGGAGGCTTGATAACAGAGACTGGAGGGATACTTTCACATGGTGCCGTCGTTTCGCGCGAGTATGGAATCCCCGCGGTGACCGGAATAAAAAGCGCAATGAAGTTCCTGAAAGATGGAGATAAGGTAGTTTTGGACGGTAATCTCGGCAAAGTTTATCTGAGGTGATTCTGTGGAACAATTAAGACATAAAGCTAAAAACATGAAAGAATGGAACGAGAGTTATTATTTCAATTTTTACGATCCCGACAAAGATATTGGAGGATTCACCAGGATAGGATTCAAGCCGAATATAAAAGAGGGAGTTGGCTATCTCTTCTTGTTTTATAAGAAAGAGATACTGGCATTTAACAAAAAAATAGAGGTCTCTGAAGTTCCTGAAAAGATAAAGACAGGACCTCTTGAGTTTTTTCCCGGATGGAAGATTGTTTTTTCTGGCAAAATGACAGATGGTAAAATCAGAGATATAGATTTAAACCTTACTTACTCAGAGATAAACAGAGAATTCAGTTACCTGGAGTGCGTGGACAGGGAAAAATTTGAGATGGCTAAGGTAGTTTGCGAGGATCATTACGAGCAGATAGGATTTATGAAAGGCGAGATCAGAATAGACTCTGAAAAATATAATATTTCAGGATTCAGCGAGAGAGATCACAGCTGGGGGGAAAGAGACTGGAACGCTCCAAAACTCTGGATCTATGTCACGGCACACTTTGATAAAGATCTCGGTATAAACTTCGCCAAAATGCGTATAAAAGAAAGAGAAATAGATGTTGGATTTGTGATGAAAAAAGGAAAAAACATTCCTGTAAAAAGAGTTTCAGCTGACACAGTTTCTGAGGGAAATACGCAAAAAAGTTTTGAATATAAGATATACGACATTAAAGGAGATTGTTATACTCTCAGAGGAAAAGTTTTGAAAAGAGTCCAGATACCATATAGAAGAGAGGATAGAGTTTCTATTCTCAATGAGAATCTCTCTGTATTTGAATGCAAAAATAAAAGAGGATTCGGGATAGCAGAGTATTTAGTGAGAATCAGGTGATCGTTCTTTTCTTATCTTCCTTATCTCGTCCGCTATCAGCTTTAAAGTTTTTATTTTAGGATATTTTTTGTCCACCAGAATGCGCCCGTCAACACCGCGGGGGTGCTTTTTATTTTCCATCTGTGGATTCAGCTTTAATTCATGAGCGGCTTTCGAGATATCTTTCAATTTTAAATCTTTTATGGCTATTCCTCTAGATATTTTTCTCCCTTCCTTTCTGGTCTTATTTGCCTCAAGATTTGATTTCCAGATAACCATTCTTTTCATGACTTCACCTATGGAGGAGCGGTGTAATACTGCATTATATTAAAGGCATTACCCTCGTATATTACTTCGATCACAATGTAGTATGTCGTACCGGACTTTACGTTGAAAGGTATAGTTGCCACACCGCTTTCTTTTGGCTTTATTGTGAAGGCATCACCATTAAGAGAGCAAGGAGTGCTTCCAGATCCTTTATAGACGCCCACGACATGACCATCTTTCGGTACGGTAATATCCTGAAACTTATTGTTCCTGATCGTTACATAAAATGTATTCTGATCGCTCCCTATGTCTATTATGGTTGCCACATCTATCGGAGGGACCTGATCAACAGAGGCTTGCTGTTGTTTGAGATAATTAGAATACCATATATAAAATGCTGTTCCCCCAAAAGTAGCTACTAACAAAAGTAAAAGTATGACCACCGTTGTACTGACTTCAGCTTTTTTATTCATCTTTCTCACTCTCCATATTTACTTTAAATATTTTTATCTTTTTAAACTCTTTGATCATTCCTATATCTGAAATGTTCTCAGCATTGTATATATACATTTCGGTGAATAATGCCTTTTCCAATCTCGGATCTACTATAAAGATTCTTGACGGTATCTCACCGTGATATACCACTTTATATTCCTCCATAGAGTAAACGTACCCATTGAACGGTACAAAGTTATTGTTTTTTCCTATTTTTACCGTTCCGTTCTTTTCGAAGATTAAATGCTCGTCATAAAATGTAGAATAGTCATAAGAATCATTTTTCTTTGGAAATCTTACCATGTATTCCAGTCTTTCTCCCAAGAAGTAACTTATCATCTCGAAGCCGTATAGCTCCCTCTCCGTAAGAAGGATATATACATTTTTAAATTCCAATTCTTCAAGCATTTTTGTATCTTCCGATGTAAGCATCTCGGCGTACCACATTACTTTGGAGTCCGGTCTGTATCCATTATCTATATATGCCGCTCGTTTTCCCAATGCTTCTATCCAGTATCCGTAATCCCACCATGCTACTATGATGGCATCACTCTCCAATGTCTCATTCACCCAGAATAAAGCTTCTCTGAATTCTTCATCTGGATATATCCTTTCTATCTCTCTGTTCATATCTTTTTCGTATATGCATAGAGAAAAACTTAAAAGAATTAAAACAATGCCTGCAAATCCGTATTTTATTCTCCATATAT
>QMUN01000109.1 GCA_003660605.1 Thermococci archaeon | reverse complement strand
GTTTCTGTTGGTTCTGAAGTAGTTTCTGATGGAGTGGAAATGCACAGAGAAAATATTACAAGCAGTGCCAACAATCCCGTAATTTTCATAAAAGATATTGAGATAAAGAAAATAAAAAGATTACGTTGTAAAAAATTGATGTGGCAAAAACTATTAAAGGAATACGCATTAGATATTCACATGAAAAAAATGAATGTATATAAAATTTCAGTAGTAATAGAAAAAGACAAAGATGGATATTTTGCTTACTGTCCTGAGCTTCAGGGATGTTATACGCAAGGAGAAACCTACGAAGAAGTTCTGGAAAACATCAAGGATGCAATTAAACTTCACATTGAAGATAGATTGGGAAGCGGAGAAGAAATACCGCAGGTCGAAATTATAAATCTCACATCTGTAGAAGTGAAAGTATGAGTGGAAAATTGCCGAGAGTCACTGCTACTCAGATGATAAAAGTGCTCGAAAAAACAGGTTTTTATCTTGTTCGTCAAAGTGGCAGTCATAAAATATACAAAAATAAGGAAGGAAAGAGAGTCACTGTGCCATATCACAGCGGAAAGATACTTCATCCCAAACTTACGAAAAATATTCTCAAAGATATTGGGTTGACTGTAGAAGAATTCAAAAAACTGTTATAAAAACTATCTCTCTGCAAATAGCAAATAAAAGAAGCTGAATATGGCCACTATTAAAAAGAAAAGCAGGTAAGATGCAGGGATCTCAGGGAGATATGTGGAAAAAAGATAAAGAACTATAGGTGTTGCAATGCATACAGAGAAAACTGGTAGTACCTCTTTTGGATAAAAATTCTCCAGATGAAAATTGTAAAATTCCATATAAGTTAAAATAAGGAAAGACAAGCCCAAAACATAAAAAATGTTCAAATCCTCTGGGAAGATTATGTAAAAAACTAAGAAAAGAACAGAGAATAAAGATGTCTCAAATCTTCTTATATATAAACCTGTCATGCATAAAACTGTAGCTATCAGGAAATATAGATTTTTAGTAATAAAAAAAGAATAGACTGTCAGCACAGTCAAAAATATAATATGCAGATATCTTTTCATAATGTATCCTCCAGAGCAGCTCTGAGGGGGATTTCTGCTCTCCAGTTTACAACATCAGCATATCTCTTCAGTTCTGTCAGGATATTTTTCCTATTCAGCTCCAAAATTTTATAAGCAAGCTCATTTTCTTTTGTTCTTTCCATCTCCATAAACTCTATGGAAAATACTGAAGGTGTTATTACCAAAACCTTGTACCTGTACCCTCTGAGAACTTTTACAGCTTCCAGAGCTCTGTCATCTATCATGGGAGAAATAAAAATAACCTTTGCTCTAGGAGGAAAGAATCTCCTTCCATAATTATCCACCTGTCCTGCGATGTTCACTCTCTTTTTTGCTTCTGTCTTGCACAGAAAATCGACAGCCTTAAAAAAATGAGTTCTTCCATAATCGGGTCTCAAATAATAACCAACATCGCTGCAAACAAGAACCCCAAAAGGTATCCCTGTTTTCAGAGCATAGAACAGCACAGAAACAGCTGCTCTTACTCCATAATCCAGAGCTTTTTTCCCTTCTATAATAGTATCCAGCACTATTATAAAATCCACTTTCTTTTCACTTTCATACTCATTTGACATTAGTTTCCCAAATCTGGCTGTAGATTTCCAGTTTATTACCTTGAACGGATCGCCTGGAACATAGTCTCTTATGGCATGAAACTCTATACCCCCTCCCATCTTCGGAGATGGGAAAGCTCCAGAAACAACTTTGTATCCTTTAACATTCATTTTTAATCTTATATCCTCTATTTTTGGAAGTCCGAGAATATAGTCCATTGTTTTAAACTCCTTTCTTTTATAAAAAAGTGAAAAGGGATCTTTGATGTCAGCAATTATATCCTGGAAGATATAGATATCCCTTTCCACATTAATCTTATATTTAAAACTCTTTTCATTTTCTATATACCCCAAAAAAATTTTTAGATTTTCATTGTATCTCTCCCATATTTTCAGAAGCTTTTTTCCATTTGTACTGAGTTTTATATTCACTGTTGCTGTCTCCCCTTCTATAAATCTCCTCTTGTCTATTGTTCTCTCTAAGACAATATCCATATTCTCAGAATAAACATAGTACCAGGAATAAAAAATCAGGATCAAAAATGGATATATGCTGTACAAAAGCCAGAACTTCAAGCTTATTATAGATATTATTACCAGAAGAAAAACTATTGATAAGGTATAAACAAATTTAGTTGTATATCTTACCTTACCCATAAAATCACTTGAATTTCGGCACTGGAACACTTTCTAAGATATTCTTTATTATATCTGCCTGAGTTATCTTTGTATACCATAAATCTCTCCTTAAAATTACTCTGTGCGCCAGTGCTGGTATGGCCACAGCTTTTATATCATCTGGAATAGCGTACTCTCTTCCTTCCAGAGCTGCCAGTGCCTTTGAAAGCTTCATTAAAGCTAACGATCCTCGGGGAGAAGCACCAACCTCTGTATCTTTTACCTCCCTCGTTCTTGAAACGATATTCACTATATACTCAAGAACTGACTCACTCAGATAAACTTCTTCTATGGCTTTCTGCATTTTTATGATATCTTCTTTATTTACAAGTTTTTCCAGAACAAAATTATCTGTCTTTCTCTCTATTCTCCTATTTAAAATTTCTATCTCGTCTTTTTTTTGGGGATATCCGACATCAAGCCTCATCATGAATCTATCTATCTGAGCTTCTGGAAGGGGATAAGTTCCTTCCATCTCTATCGGATTCTGAGTGGCGATTACAAAAAAAGGGGATTTGGCGGGATGACTATCTCCTTCAATAGTTATCTGTCTTTCCTCCATTACTTCGAGCAGAGCAGACTGTGTTTTTGGCGGCGCCCTATTGATCTCATCTGCTAAAACTATGTTCGCAAAGATGGGGCCTTTCCTGAACTCGAACTGATCTTTTTTGAATATATACGTTCCCAAAATATCTGCCGGAAGCAGATCTGGTGTGAACTGAATTCTGGAAAACTCGAGATCCATCACCATAGAGAAAGATCTCGCCATCATTGTTTTTGCCAATCCTGGAAGATCCTCAATAAGTAAATGCCCATTGGCTAAAATCCCTACCAAGAATAGTTCCAGAACATCTCCTTTACCCACAATAGCCTTAGAAACTTCCTTGACTATACTATCTCCTAACTCATGCACCTCTTTTATATCCATAATTTCCCTCCTCCATCTCTTCTACAATATTTTTAATTGCATTTAAATACTCCTCTCCCTCTAAATTTCTCGCATTTTTCAGTTTTTCTGAAAATTCATTTCCAATACTCTTTTTAGCTTCATACAAATTGATATCCCTTCTTTTTGATAATCTTATGGAATATATATCCAATATTTTGTCCTCTACTATATCCTTTGAAAGTTTATAATTCTTAGACGCCCTTTCTATTATTTCTGCAAAATTCTCTGTATAATTCCTTATTTCTATCCTTTTTTCTTTTTTAAAACCGAAAGACTGTAAATTTTCTGAGTAAATTGATATGATAAGAGAAAAGAGAAAAAAGCATGTCAAAAGCAAGTATATCCATTTCCAAAAGAAAGATGTTATCATACCCCCATATAAAAACAGGGAAACGGAGACAACATAAAGAAGAACAATAACTTTTGTCAGTTTATAACTTCTTTCAACATCCACATACTCTCTATACCCTTTGAGGTACAATACATCTCTGCCTCTCTTCTGAAGTTCGATCATCCAAAATTCTTCAGGCATTTTTTGACACCTTCTGTTCTATTTTTTCATACATTTCTATTGCTCTATTCACATCGTTTTCATTTATATTTTTCGTGCTGTACTTGCATTTCTCAAACAATTTTGTAAGTTCTGCAAAGCTCTTTATTATCTCCTCTTTTTCTTTTTTCTCCACAATGTTTTCCATCTCCCAGTGTGTGAATGAATCTTTATAGGGTATACCTTTTTTGTTAAGAAGTAAGACTGCTTTCTTGTAGTACTCAACTACCGCTTCGTTTTTTTGCCCTTCATGCGATATTTTTTCTTTTAAAACAGTTTCATCTTTCCGTGCTTCATTTCTATAAGGAATTTTAAAAAGGAAAAGACAGAAGAGAACTACACCCAGGATCAAAAAAATCTCCATTGGAATTGTTTTTGTTTTAGCTCCCTCTTCTATATCCTCTATATCTCCCGGGATTATAGTTTTATATTCATATTTTTCCGAGCTCTCATTCTTTATAACCTGTTCTTCTGGTACCGTTCCTCTGGATCCCATGAAATAAGAAAGTAAAAGTATAATTATAAAAACTATCATGTGTG
>QMUN01000108.1 GCA_003660605.1 Thermococci archaeon | reverse complement strand
GCTGTAATGACTATCGCGAAGAGGATTGCATAACTGAGGATTACAGAAACACCTTTTTTATTCATGGTATCACGTAAATGAGACTTCGCTTTCTATTGTGTATGTTGGTTCTGGGTATATATAAGATCTCACTCTTACAAAATCTATCTGCATCTTACCTTCATCATTGTTATTATCATTTCCCCACATACCAAACTGAATATACACATTTGGATATGAGGATGCAGAACTTACGGTAAAGCTATCATCCATAGATGTATTGCCATTGCTATTGCCAAAATACCCGCCGTCCCATCTGTCTCCCACTATCTGGATATCGGACGAATCCATGACCTCAATGTACATTCCATCCTCCCCTACATCTAGTGAGTTATCATATAAAGCTATCCAGTACTCTATCTTCGCATTTTTTGGCAGATCAAATCTCTGTGATTCATACTCCCCTGTATACTCATCCTGATTATTGGCAGCTGAGATGCTTCCAAGAGATAGTGAATTATTTCCATAGGGTGTTGCTACTTCATTTCCACTCAGTCCTGCGTTTGAAATGACTTCATGTTTATCGGCTTTTTGGTTCCCATCTCCACTTCCACCAAAATACGCGGTACACGGACCGAAGGTCCATTTTGAAGGTTCGTTACCAACAGTATCGTTTTCAAAACTGTCAAAAAACACAAATGTAGCATCTGGATCAGAATTAGAAGATGCCAGAGCATTTCCATAATACATATAAATAGTAGTAGTCGAACTCATTGGAATTGATAGTACCTTTACCCATATCGTTGCTGGATCTGCAGTGTCGTCTTCAATCCAATAACTCAACTCATTGTGATCTGAGTCTATAAATCTAAGATCCTCATAATTAGGCTGCATATCTGAATCGTAAGCTATGGTGAACTTCACCTGATAATCTGTAAGATCATTTCCAGAATTCTCCTGTATAGTTATCTTTTTTCTTTTTGTCCATGATGGATCCCACCAGTACTCTATATTCACTGATGTCATGGAAGTATAATTGCCGGCAAGAGCAGATATTTTCGCTCTTCCCGTTTCCGTACCGGAAACGAGCGTGGCTGTTGCTTCGCCTGAAGGATTTGTAGAAGTTGTATATGTAGATGTTCCAGACTCACTGAAAGTTCCGAGAGTGGTCTGGAACTGGATTCCTATACCTCCGACTCTATTTCCGAAATTATCAGTAGTAATAGCTGTTATTGTCGTTGAATCCCCATTATTAAAAATATTTTCATCATCTGAATATAAGAAAACGTTTCCAACGTTATACTCAAAAATCTCGGTATATCCCACTTCAGTAGTTATTCTATACGTTTTGCCTATCGTTAATGTTAAGTTCCAGATAGCTAAAATATCACCTGAATATAATGTAGATGTGGAGAATGTATATCCTGAGACAGGTGCACCATCTTCATAAACCTCAATAGAATCTGTATTTATGGTCGTAAGACCTGTGTTTCGTAAATACAATGTTCCATTTGTATCATAACTCTCGATATCTATCTCTTCTTCCGTTTCCTGAATTTTTTTATCTATAAGTCCTGATGTTCTCTCCTGTGATTCCTGCTGTTCACTGAAGTACCATACTCTCAAGAGAGATGCAGCTGTCAAAGTTATCGTTATTAAAAGTACGACAGCAATGATTGGCGAGATACATTTTTTATTCATATTACTAAATCTATCTTTTTGTTTTTATATTTTTTCCTTTCTTCTTAAAAAGAACAAAATATTGGATATAAACACAAGCGTGGGAATTATCTCCAACCTTCCCATCCACATGCCCAGTATTAGCGTTATCTTCCCTATAAGAGGTAAAGTGGGAGATGTTATCCCTATACTCAAGCCCACATTTCCCTGTGCAGAAGCCATCTCAAACATACTATTTAACGCTCCATGTCCCAGCTGCATTAAAATAAAGCTTCCTCCCAGCAAAAAACCAATATAAACTATTGTAAACAAAAGTGCCTCTATAATATCTTTATTTTTGAAAATTGCCCCCCCCATCTTTACAGGCATTACAGTACTATTGGGTAGAAGAGATTTCTTTATATGGTTTTTGAGAACAGTTAAGATCAATGCTATTCTCACAAGTTTTATTGCCCCTGCAGTTGATCCAGCTCCTCCACCTATAATCATCAGAATGATCAAACTGCTTTTGGCGATCTCTCCCCATTCTGCAAGATTGGCTGTAGAGAATCCGCAGCATGTTATAGCTGAGAATCCCTGGAAAAAAGCGTTTCTAAGACCTTCAATAATGCCATATTTCGAGATAAGATCAAATCCTATAATTATAATCACAAAAAAACCTATCATGAAAAGTGCTTTAAACTGCACATCTCCAAAAAGTTCTTTAAATCTCCTTTTAAATATAGCCCTGTAATGAACTGAAAAGTTTATAGCTCCTAATATCATGAGGAAAACTGCGACAATCTCTATGGGGAAGGAATGGTAATGTGCTATACTATCATTATAAAGCGACATTCCTCCTGTACCCAAACCTGTCATGCAGTGGTTAATAGAATCAAAAAGCGGCATGCCCACAATAAAAAAGAGCAGTATCCCCAAAATTGTATAAAAAAAGTAAATTTTCCATATAACTTTTACTGTACTCGGAAGTGATGGTTTTATTCTTTCTCCCCGACCCTCCGCTATATACAGCCTTGCAGCGGCAACGCCTGGTCTTATGAGGACGATCATCGCTACTAGAATAATTCCTATACCTCCCACCCACTGTTCAAAAGACCTCCAGAATAAAAGGATTTTTGGAAGTGTTTCCACAGAGTATATTTTGCCAAACATTGTCAGCCCTGTTCCCGAAAAAGCAGACATGGACTCAAAATAAGAGTTAACGAAACTAAGTTTTGCTATGAACATAAAGGGTATCGAGCCTACGAGAGCTGAGATCAGCCAGGCAAGAGAAGATACCATCATGGCATGTCTTATCTGCATGCTCACATCTGATCTAACCTTTTTCATCAAACTTCCTATTATAAATGTGATGACTCCTGGAAACAGAAAATATTGTATATAGATCATTTCATCTCTGTAAAAATAGGTAAGTAAGATAGGAATTACTGTAACTATTCCCAATCCTTGAAGAATAGCTCCAAGATTTCTAATTACGAGCATTATATCTTTTTTTCTGTTCAAGAGTGTTCTTACCATCAAAAATAATACTACCAAAAATATAAAAAGGTTATCGTATTAATATAATCACATTGTATGAGTTATCAAAAGAGTCAGTACCATCTTAAGAGGTGAAATATTGAACTCAATACTTATAAGAAAAGCGTTGGAGTTGAAAGAGGAAAGTAAAAGTGATGCGTTATTAGTTTATATAAGCTCAAAAAAAGATCTGGAAGCTTTTAGATCACTGAAAAATTCTAATGTAGTAATTATAACCAATAACAAAGATCTATCAAAAAAAGAACAGGAATTACCTGTAATTTTGATGCCTATAGAACTTCCTAGGATTAAAAGAAGAATAGCTCTAGCGATAGCGGCAGCCCTTGAAAATAAACTTATAGAGGAGGGGTATAACATTATTTTTGTAGAAAATACTGATAAATATAGGATTATAAGTATGGAAAAAGCCAGAGAAGGAATAGACTATGGAGTGTATAAGCTTTTATCAAAGAGCAGAGATATAGATCCGGATATAATCTATTCTATCCTGGAGATAACAAAGGAACTGGGCGTAAAGGGCAGAGAAGGAGAACCCGTAGGTACGACATTTATTATCGGCGATTCTGGAAATGTGATGAGAAGATCCACACAGATAACATACAACCCATTTGAATCTTCTTTTATAAATGTAAAAGATCCTGTTGTAAAAAGTATGCTTAAAGAGTATTCAAGACTGGATGGCGCCTTTGTAATCGGAGATGATGGAAGGGTGATCTCAGCAGCCAGATATCTCGAATCGGGAAAAAACGATATAGAGATGCCCAAGGGGCTTGGGGCAAGACACATCTCTGCTGCTTACATAACAAAAGTCACTGACGCTATTGCCGTTGTACTTTCAGAATCAGATAAAATGATAAGGATATTTTCTAAGGGGAAATTAGTTCTGGAAGTTGATCCGGAGGAGTTGTAATTATGAAACAGATAGAAGATTTGTTGGCTAAGGCGTGGGAGAATATACAAGAATATTTTCCACATATAGTGGCATGTATAGTGATCCTTATAATGGGATACATAGTGGGAAGGCTTGCTCAGAAAGCCATAGATTTGATCCTAAAGAAAACAGGGATGCGAAGATATCTCGAAAGGGTAGAAGAGAGAGAAGGTAGGGATATAGGAATATCAATAAGCAGTTTTATTGGTGTAATTGTCAAATGGATTATTTATATTGTGGCAATAATGTCTGCT
>QMUN01000107.1 GCA_003660605.1 Thermococci archaeon | reverse complement strand
GTGAGGATAAAAGCTTCCAGCTACTCTACTTTTTCTAATCATAATATTACTGCGTTTTAAGAGATTATAAATTTATTCAAAATAAAAAAAGAAAAGAATTAATATTAAATAGTGATAGCAACCTCCGGACACTGAGACTCGCAGAGCCTGCATGCTATGCATGCATCCTCGTTAACAGGAACAGCTTTCTCGTTCTTTATCTCGTAAACATCAACAGGGCAGTTCTCTGCACATGTTCCACAGCCTGTACATTTTTCTTTATCAACTATTACCTTTGGCATTGAATCACCGTTCAAAGATTTTTTTGTTTACTTTATTAAGGTTTCGGTTTCAAAGTATCTCAGTTAAAGGTTTCAAGTTATCAAACTCGTAATCTATTCTTTCTCTTTTTTCTTTGTTTCTGTTTATCCATGCTGTTTTTATTCCCAACTCGTATGCAGGAATAATGTCATGCACATAACTTGCTGCTACGTGAAGTATCTTATTTTTGGAGAGATTAAAAATCTCTAGTAGCCTCTCCCAGTGCTTGTGTGACGGTTTATAAGATCTTGTTTGTTCCGCTGTAATAACACAATCGAACTCTATTCCTATTAAATCGATGGACTTTTTTATCATATCTTCGTCTATATTTGATAGAATAGCCAGTTTATATCCTCTGTCCTTTAATTCCCTTAAAACTTCTCTTGTTTCTGGAAAAGGTGACCATTTGGGCAATGTATTTACAAATATCTTCTCTTCTTCGGGACTTAATTCTACATCTTTTAAAAGTCTTTTCAATGATATCGTAAGAATCTCACTGTACTTTCTGTATCTTTCCTTTTCCACTTCAAGCTCGATTTCTATATAATTTTCGGGTGCTTTCTCTATATCTATGGAAATATTTTTCTTTTCTGCCAGTTCTCTCAGAGCATTTTTCATTCCAAGCTCCCAGTCTATTAAAGTACCGTAACAGTCAAAACTTATCATCTCATATGCCATGATAAAGATATATCAATCAAATATTTATAACTTGCTCTCAAAAATATTTTATGAAGTTCGGAGTTTACGGTTCGGCATCCACAAAATTAAAAGAGGAAGTCAGATTAAAAGCGAGAGAGATAGGGAGAGAGATCGCGAGGCAAAATCATACAGTGATAACTGGCGGCTGCCCTGGATTACCCTATGAAGCAGTTCTTGGGGCACATGAAATTGGAGGAAAAGCAATAGGATACTCGCCGGCAATTAATATAGAGAAACATGTTAAAATATACAAATATCCTGTTGAGGGTTTTACAGAATTTGTTTTTATTCCGAAAGATTATGTTTATGCTAACGATCCCTTGATCTGTAAAAAGTATAGAAATGTATCATCTGTTGCTACTTCTGACGTCGCTATTTTTATAAGTGGAAGAACGGGAACAATGAATGAGTTCACAATTGCATACGATCTGGGAAAAGATATAGGGATACTTAAAGGAAGCGGCGGAATAGCAAAAGAAGCAATTACCGTATTGTTGAGAGATATAGATAAAAGCAGTAACTCAACAATAATCTATGATTCTGATCCTGTTTCCTTAGTCAGGAGGATGATTGAGATATATGAAAAAAAGAAAAAAAGTTTTCTCTAGATAATCTCAAATGTATTGATCATCGATTGTGCAGTTCCTAGAAAAGCTTAGTATCTGTCTTCCTCCTTTTTCACAGCCTTTCTAATTTTCTTAATATTATTTTCAATCGAATCCTTTTTGTTAAAAACTGCAGAGCCTGCTACTAATACAGTGGCTCCTGCATCAATTATTTTTTTAGCATTTTTGGCTGTAATTCCACCGTCCACAAGGATATCTATTTTTCTATTTTTTATCATCTCTTTTGCCCTTTTTATTTTTGGGATCATGGATTCTATAAATGACTGCCCTCCAAATCCAGGGTTTACACTCATGATGACTACAAGATCGATATCGTCTAATAGATATTTTATAGTTTCCAATGGAGTCGCAGGGTTTAAGGCTACGCCACTCATGACCCCATAGTTTTTGATCTCCTTCAAAACTCGATGTATATGGGGAGAGGTTTCCACATGAACAGATATACAATCTTTAGAGATATCCCTCCCGATATCAATAGTTTTAACAAAATCTTTAATATAATCCTGGGGATTTTCTATCATAAGATGTATATCCATGGGAATTTTTATAAGAGGGGCTATGGCCTTTGTAACTATAGGACCTACTGTAATATTTGGCACAAAATGCCCATCCATGACATCTATATGTATAAGATCCGCGCCCCCTTTCTCTGCTTCTTTTACCTCTTCTCCGAGTTTTGAGAAATCTGCTGAAAGAATTGAAGGAGCTATCTTTATCATAAGAAAAGTAATATTTTAAAGTTTATAAGGTTTTTTGTCTTTGGCTCTGATGCATAAAAGAAGATAAACTAAATCTTAGATACCCTCTCTATCTCTTTGATCAATACATCTATACTAAAAGGCTTGAGCAAGAATCCTACAGCCCCCATTTCAATAGCTTCCTTTTTTACAGAAGAGTCTGCACTCACAAATAATATTTTTGCGTTTTTATCTATATCCCATATATCCTTCGATACCTGGATACCATCCTTTCCGTGCATTCTGTAATCCATGACGACAAGATCAAAGTTTGAATTTCTGAACTTTTCCAATCCCGTGTCTCCATCTATCGCTATCTCCACTTTATGTCCAAAAGTTTCCATAAAATCTTTAAAGAGTGTTAAAATCTCTACCTCGTCATCTATTATAAGTATCCTCATCTCATCACCGGAATACTGACAACTATTTCAGTTCCTTTCTTTGCATCCATTATATCGAATTTTCCATTGAATCTCTCAAGAATTTTCTTTATGAGATAAAATCCCATCCCCGTTCTTTTTGATAACGTCTCAAGATTCTCAAGAATGTCTTTCTTTTTTTCCTTTGAAATTCCGAGGCCATTATCATGTATATGTACATTGCAAAAGCCATCTTTTTCTTCTGTTTTTATATCTATGGTCACCTTGTCCTTAAAAGTATGCTCCACAGAGTTCTCAAGAATATTGAAGAATACTCTATCCAGAAAATCGTTAGCTTTGACATAGTAGTGTTTGTCGATATCGAGTTTTACTTCTATTTCCTTGTTGAAGTAAGATTTTATCTCTTCTAACGATCTCTCTATCGATTCATTCAGATCAAATTTTTCTATCTTTGTATCTTTTATTATCTTCAAAGTCTTTATACTCTCCGCAAGTCTTTTAGAGTTCATTATGGATTTTTTTATGCCTTCTACATTTTTCTTTTTCGTTTCTTCATCTTTTGCTATCTGGAGAAGATAAAGGTATCCCATTGTAATCTGATTGATGTTTCCTACGTCATGTGCCAGTACATCCGCGTAGAACTCTGCTTCTTTTCTTGCTTTTTCTCTCTGTTGTTCGAGGCGTTTATGTTTTTCTTCTCCTTCTATACTGTACAGACCAAAAGCAATGTCTCCCCCCATCTCCTTGAACAAAATTTGCTCTTCCTTATTTATGATGAAATCAGCAGGAACGGTGGCATACAGTACTCCATATATTTTTCCACCACATTCCAAACGAACAGTCATTGCCCCAGTATTGGGAGAACATTTCTCAACCATGACACAATCAGTGCATATAGATAACGGATCTTTGATTACCACAACATCCGATTGCTTCAGTGCTCTCTGTATGCAATGGGGCAACTTGCCACGCTTCAGCTGCTCAGCCATCGGCGTGAAATCCTTGTCCAATCCAGCTTCAGCGGTCCTTACAACTTTATGAGTCTCATCCAAGAGGACGATCCAGGCATTATAGAAGCCACGAGTTTTGATAAGATTATCGCAAGCGCCTTGAATCAGAGTATCACGATCTCTTTCCTTTATGATAAGTTGATTGACCTTTCGGATGGCGCGAAGTACGAGGTTTAGGTGTTTTATCTCCTTTGTCCTTTCATCAACTTTTTCCTCAAGCCTCTCCGAATATTCTTTCAATTTATTTTCCACGTGATTTTTTCTTTCGCTTAGAGTACCAACAAAAAAGCCAACAATACAAAATATGAGAACTCTTCCTATGTCATTGATCCATAAGACATGTGTTCTAAGGAATAAATGATTTAAAAGCAAAAGAATGGATAAAAATACACTTACATAGATTCCTTTTCTACCCCACCACAAAGATGCCAAAATAATTGGGATATAAAAGAGATGGGTATATACAGTTCCTTTCTCTAAAACAATTATGAAGTAGTAAGTTATAACGATACACGAAGCTGTTACAAGGAATATGGAAATTATTTTGTTTTTATATTCCATTTTTCTTCACCATTTCTTTTCCATTACTCATTTACCTTCCTCGTAGCTCTCTATTAATATAGTTTATACACC
>QMUN01000106.1 GCA_003660605.1 Thermococci archaeon | reverse complement strand
GCTGTCTAGGATAATAAAACCAAAAACAGGACATACATTGATGCTTGCTGTAGATCACGGCTATTTCATGGGGCCTACTACAGGATTAGAAAGACCATGGGAAGCTGTCAAGGATCTAATTCCACATGCTGACACTTTAATGCTCACAAAGGGTATTCTCAGGAACTGTATACCTCCTGAAATAGATATCCCAATAGTACTGAGAGTTTCGGGAGGCACAAGTATCATTGGAAAGGAGCTTTTACATGAAGGAATAACGAGTTCTATGGAGGATGCGGTAAGACTCAATGTGGCAGGGGTAGCGTATTCGATAACTGTAGGTATGCCGTGGGAAAGAGACACGATTCTCGATCTTGCACAAGTAGTGGATATGGCAGGAGAGTACGGTATTCCAGTAGTTGCTGTAACAGCAGTGGGGAGAGAGATGGGAAAAGATGCAAAATACCTTTCCTTAGCAAGTAGAATAGCCGCAGAACACGGTGCCCATATAGTTAAAACGTATTACTGTGAAAACTTTGAGAAGGTAGTTGATACATGTCCTGTTCCTATCGTTATAGCTGGAGGAAAGAAGCTGCCGGAAAAGGATGCATTGACAATGGCGTATAATGCTCTGCAGGCTGGAGCTGTTGGGGTTGACATGGGCAGGAATATCTTCCAGTCGGAAAATCCGCCAGCAATGATCCAGGCTGTGAAGGCTATAGTTCATAAAAAGGCTACTCCAGAAGAAGCATACCAGATCTTTCAGGAAAAAAAGAAATGAAAGGGGCACTCTATGAAGGTAGCCATGTATTATACAAACAAAGATATAAGAATAGAAGAAGTTCCAAAACCTGTTCCGGACAGGGATGAACTCGTAGTAAAAGTTATGGCTTCGGGAATCTGTGGTAGCGATGTAATGGAGTGGTACAGGGTAAAGAAGGCTCCCCGTGTCCTTGGACATGAGATAGCGGGAGAAGTCGTTGAGATAGGAGAAGGCGTGAAAAAATTCAAAAAAGGGGACAGAGTCATGGTTACGCATCATGTTCCATGCGGAAAATGTATTTACTGCAAAACAGGTAGGGAAACATGCTGCAAGACTCTCAGGTCTACTAACTTTTATCCGGGAGGATTTTCGGAATTCCTAAGAGTTCCTGAGATTAATGTTAAATTCGGGACTTTGAAACTCCCCGATAATGTCAGCTATGAGGAAGGTACCTTTATTGAACCCCTTGGCTGTGTCGTGCGAAGTCAGCGGCTTGCCAATGTCAGTAAAGGAGATACTGTTTTAGTTATTGGCTCGGGCATCTCGGGCATACTGCACATCCAGCTCGCACGTGCACACGGTGCGGGAAGAATCATCGCAACAGATATCACGAAATTTCGTCTTGAGATGGCAAAGAAGTTCGGAGCAGACAATATTATTGATGCACAGGAAAACGTGCCTGAAAAAGTCAAAGAATGCAATGACAGGCTCGCTGACAAGGTGATTGTTACCACGGGAGCCGTACCTGCCATCAAGCAAGCACTGAAATCTGTGGATATGGGAGGAACGATACTCTTCTTTGCGCCGACAAGTCCAGGTGTTGAAATTCCAATTGAGTTTCTCAATTTGTGGTCAAGATGCATAAATATAGTGACATCTTATGCCGCTGTAAAAAAAGATCTGGAAGAGGCACTGTCTCTCATCAGTAAAGGGAAGATCAATGTGAAGGAGATGATAACACACAGGCTCCCTCTGTCAGAGACTGGGAAAGGATTCGCGTTAATGACAGAAGGAAAAGATTCTCTCAAGATCATCATCGAACCTCATAAATAATAGTGATCGAGTTCTCATTCTAACCAAACCTAACTTACATTTTTTATTTTTTTCTTTCGAAAGGGTTATCTCCAAGGTTTTATTAAAGATGTTCAATTTACTCTACCTTTTCGAGTTCACTCAGAACTTCCCAGATTATTGTCCTTGCATGCATGGGCATATTTGGGTCATTACTGACCCCATCCAAGACTTCTATTGCTGAATAAGCCTTGACTTTGTTTTCCTTGTCCTTTTCTTTCAAAAACTTTATTGCATCAGATGCGGCTTTTCTTATGTTTCTGGGAACTGTAGTATCCTGTACTATATAATTCTGGAGATACTCAGTGATCTGATCTACCTTGCTCATAGTATCACCTTAAAAAATATGATGATAAGATTTAAATATCCAGCAGTCTAAAAAACTTTCGGTCATGATCATGTATGAAAAAATATATAGTTTTTTGAAGAATGAAAAGGAACCTATCTCCACAAAAGAGATAGCTGAAAAGATCGGCATAACGTCTGGAAAAGCCACATTAGGACTATTGAGACTCCAGGAAGAGGGAAAAATAGAAGGAGTTGAGATAAACAGCAAGCTCCACTGGAAAATAAAAGAGATAGATAAAAAAAGGGAAAAACTTGAAAAGAAAATGAGATAGGTGATTTTATGAGGGGGTTTATTAAATGGGAGAAATTCAAGAAGCTATTAAGCCAGAACCCATACTACCAGGGTGGAGACGAGAAAAAGAATTTAAAGATGAGATCAAACCTGAGCCTGTGGTATCGGGACGAACTTTTAGTGTTATAATGGGTATTGGCACTATTATAATTGCAATTGAATGTAGTTTCGAGTCATTGACTTACATTTTTCTTTTAATTTCTATTTTTATTGGAAAAAAAATTTCCGATAAGGAAAAAAATAATAAGGAAAAGGAAATTTTGTAGGGTTTGAGTAGAGTTACTATCCTCATTTGAAGAATATGTTACACAAATCTCCTTGCAAAAGTAGCAACGAAGAGTATTCTCATGAAACCCTCTTTTCTCTTCCTGCGAACTCTCTTTCACGGAGGATGTATTTCTGTATCTTGCCTGTGGATGTTTTTGGCAGCTCTTTGACAAACTCTACTCTTTTTGGACATTTGAAATGTGCCATTCGTTCCCTGCAGAATGATATAATATCTTTTTCACTAAGATGAGTCCCTGATTTAGCGATTATAAACGCTTTGGGAACTTCTCCCCATTTTTCATCTGGAGTGGGGACGACACATACCTCTAAAACATCAGGATGCTCGTATATAGTTTTTTCTACCTCTACAGAGGCTATATTCTCTCCTCCGCTTATTATAATATCTTTTTCCCTGTCCATAACTTCTATGTAGCCGTTCTCGTGAACGATGGCAATATCGCCGCTGTGGAATACTCCATTTCTGAATGCTTCTTCAGTTTTTTCTGGCTTTTTGTAGTATCCTTTTATCACATTATTTCCTCTCATAACTATTTCCCCACGTGTTTTGCCGTCCTCAGGTATATCATTCATTTCCTCATCAACTATCCTTACTTCGGCATTTATGTACGGTACTCCCTGCCATGATTTTCTCTTTGCTCGTTCTTCAAAGGATAACTTATTCCATGAGGAATGCCATTCACATATTGTATGGGGACCATATGTCTCTGTAAGGCCATATACCTGCCTTACCTCTGCTCCCATTTTTTCAAGAACGCGTAAAAGAGAGGGGGGAGGAGGTGCACCTGCAACTGTTATTATAATTTTATGAGAGAACTTCTTAATTCCCATTTTTTGAGCATAATTGGTAAGCATTATCCATACCGTTGGTGCACCACCCATGTGAGTTATGTTTTCACTCTCTATGAGTTCAAGTATCTTTGCTGGATCTATCTTTCTAAGACATACAGATTTGGCACCTGCAGCAGGAGCAGCCCACGTAAAGCACCATCCATTGCAGTGGAACATAGGCACTGTCCATAGATAGGACGAGTACTGATTTAAACTCATTTCAATTATCTCTGCGAGAGAATTTAGATATGCACCTCTGTGGTGATACATACATCCTTTTGGAAATCCTGTTGTACCGCTCGTGTAATTGATCGTAATAGTTTCGTATTCGTCTTTTACCGGTATCTCCACCTCTTTTTTACTCCCCATTTTGAGAAATTCCTCATATTCCAGACCTTCGCATTCCGTAGTATCATTGATTGTAATAATCTCCTTTATTTTTGGAATTTTGTCTTTTATCTGTTCTATATTGTCTCTGAAAGCTGTATCAACAAATAATACTTTAGAATCAGAGTTATCTATTATGTAAGCCATCTCTCCTGGATTCAATCTAATATTAATAGGAACGAGCACCCCTCCTGAGAGTGGAACACCAAAGTGTGCCTCCAACAAAGGCGGTATGTTTGGCGAGATAAAAGATACCTTATCACCTTTTTCTATTCCTATCGTATGCAGCGCGTTTGCAGAGCGGTTTACTCTCTCGTAAAACTGCTGAAACGTATAACGTTTATCGTTATACACAACTGCCGTTTCCTTTCGATATACATGTGCTGATCTCTTTAAAAAAGATAGAGGCGTAAGAGGAGTGTAATACACATTTCTGTATCTGTCTTCCATGAAAAATCATCTCCTTTAT